>CADBMP010000290.1 GCA_902795775.1 uncultured Lachnospiraceae bacterium
CCAGATAAGACGAAACAGAGGTGGGAAAGACAGCAGCGAATAATGATGCAAAAAAGCGTGGAGGAGCAATATGAAAAAGTATTTTCAGGAAGAAATTGAAACAATGCCTGTGGAGAAAATTCAGGCATTACAGAGTGAAAGACTGGTGGAGCAGGTAAAGTATGTCTATGAGCATATCAAGTGGTACCATGATAAGATGGATGAGGCGGGGGTAAGTCCGGCGGATGTGCATGGAATAGAGGATTTACATAAGCTTCCATTTATTACAAAAGATGATTTGAGAGATGAATATCCATATGGTTTTTTGGGCGTGCCTTTGGAGGACTGTGTGAGGATTCATTCTACAAGTGGAACCACCGGCCGCAGAGTGGTTGCTTTTTACACGCAGGAGGATATTGATGTGTGGGAGGAGTGCTGCGCAAGGGCGATTGTGGCAGCAGGAGGAGATAAAGGGGATGTGTGTCATGTCTGCTATGGCTATGGACTGTTTACCGGCGGTTCCGGTCTGGACGGCGGTTCCCATAAGGTGGGCTGTCTGACCCTTCCAATGTCTTCCGGAAATACCGAAAGACAGCTCCAGTTCATGCAGGATCTGGGAAGCACCATTATCTGCTGTACACCATCTTATGCAGCAAATTTAGGGGAATATATCCGCGAGCAGGGCTTAAAAGATAAAATTAAGTTAAAAGCGGGAATTTTTGGTGCAGAGCCATGGACAGAGGAAATGCGCCGCAACATTGAAGACTTATTGGGTATCAAGGCATATGATATTTATGGACTGACGGAAATTTCCGGTCCGGGTGTTTCCTTTGAATGTGAGGAGCAGAAAGGGATGCACATTCAGGAAGACCATTTCATTCCGGAAATCATCAACCCGGAGACGGGCGAGGTGCTGCCGGAGGGAGAGATGGGCGAGCTTGTTTTCACGAGCATCACAAAAAAAGCATTTCCGCTGTTAAGATATCGCACAAGGGATCTTTGCCGTCTCACAAGAAAGCAGTGTTCCTGCGGGCGCACGCATATCAGAATGACAAAACCACTTGGCAGAAGTGATGACATGATGGTTGTTAAGGGCGTCAATGTATGGCCGTCCCAGATTGAGGCAGTCCTTATTAAGCAGGGATATGAGGCAAATTATCTGATTATTGTGGACCGTCAGGGAAATAATGATACCATTGAATTACAGGTGGAGCTGACGCAGGAGATGGCGGACAAGCAGGAGAAGACGATTGCGGAAAGAGAAAAGAAGCTTGTGAAGGGTCTACATTCCATGCTTGGAATCCGCGTGGATGTGCATGTGGTGGAGCCGAAGTCGCTTGAAAGAAGCGAGGGTAAGGCAGTCCGCGTGATAGACAAGAGAAATCTGTATGAGAAAAATTAGGTTATACTTTATGCAGCATGGTCTTCGCCATCATTGGTTACACGAACGTGTGGAGTAAAATGAAATTTCATTGCACGGGGCTGTGCATAAAAGGAGGCTGTCACACAAATTATCCGGTGTGACAGCCCCCTGACATATGTGAAATATTACCAGAACAGCAAGACTTGCTTGCGAGACTTGGTACGGGATTTTGGTCGACTTTGCCGCTATATATTTATGCAAATCCTGCACATTATAAAATCCTCTCCTGCAGATGAATCTGGTTCTTACCATGTTCTTTGGAATAATAAAGCCCCTGGTCGGCAATTTCAAGAACCTCATCAAAATTCTTTTTGGCAAAGCAGGAAACAAAACCGCCGCTTAATGTGATGTTTCCGTCAAAAAAGTCAAAACGCTCTTTTCCAAAAGTTTCGCGGATGTTTTCCAAAGTATTTTTATAAGCAGAAGTATTGATCCCTTCAAAAACAAAAACAAATTCCTCTCCGCCGAACCGCCCGATGGTAAGGTCATCTTTAATGTATGGGCGAAGGATGGAACCAAGCCGTTCCAAGACAACGTCCCCGTTTTCATGGCCATAGGTATCATTGACCCGTTTAAAATTATCTATGTCAATAATCGCCACACTGACCGGGTGGTTGGAATCGCAATCTTTGATATGTTCTTCCGCTTTTTTCATCATGTAGCGTCTGCTGTAAACACCGGTGAGTGCGTCAAACTGAAGCTGTTCCTCATATTCCTGTTTTGTCTGGTACATTTCCTTTGTCAGATTCAAAAGCTTTTCGGTGTACCTTTGCATAAGGATTCCCGTAATGTAAAGCAGAAAAGAAATAATTACGACAACAACGGCGTGCTGTGTATAATAGTAGATTTCATTTGGTTTTTCAATGTAGCTCCATAAAAGTGCCAGCGCAATCAGGATGATATTATAAACCAAAAGCCCCTTTAAAAGCTTTTCATTCTGAAAGACCATGCAGAACATGACTGCAGTGGCAGGACAGCACCAGAGCGGTGTAAAAAAACTGTAAAAAATGGCGACACAGCCGGCAAGCGTACAGAGCGCAAATGAGCAGAGCATGTTCTTCTGTTCGTCCGTATGGTCCTCAGAAGCATTGAAACGTTTGGCAAGTTCATATGCGAGCAGGTTGATGCTGAAAGGGACAAGCAGTCGTTTGATAAAATATATCCCTATGCCGCCGTCCTGAAATTTATCTGTCACTAAATAAAATAAAAAAAACAAAAAGGCTGTTCCCATGCATGCGAACACAAGTATTTTCATGATGTGCAGGAGCATGGCACGTATTTCCGGTTCTAGATTTTTCAAAATGTTTTCCTCCTTACTCTTTCTTTAAATTTTCGGAAGAAATAATACCTTCTACTAATATAGGACGTTCTCCTTTTTCCATTTCCGGTTAAGACGCCCTTAAAAAGAATTGAAATATATATTTATTGTAATCGGAAATTGAATAATTTGCAATAAAAAAATCAAGATAGAATTTGGAAAGGCTGAATTGTTAGTGGAAAGGCGGAACTGTTACAAGAAGGAATTGCGGTCTTTGTGTCAAAAATATGGCGATAATAGTCTGCAAAAGGGTGAAAACGGGTGAGAAAAAAGTGAAAAAAAGTAGTAAAATGATATTATAAAGGATGCATAGATAATGCATCTTTCCAGATATTGAAAAAATGAAAAAGCAAAGTCTCCTATCAAAAAACCCCAAAGCTGACCGCCTTGGGGTTTTTCCGGTTATGCGCACGCCCGCATATGGAAATTTTGCAGCGAAGCTGCATGCGGGCGGCGCGACGAGTAAGAGAGGGACAAGCCCCCTCCTACTCGATTTTATGTGTTCCACAATGTATCCGGGTATCTGTGATGTTACACGAATGCAGACGTGTGAAGTGGAACTCTTTGGTATACTTAATAAGACAGGAGACGAAAAACAGCCTCCTGCCTTATGTTGGGTCATTTTGTGTGTAAGATTATTTAAGAGTAACCTTAGCACCTTCACCTTCAAGTTTAGCCTTGATGTCCTCAGCCTCAGCCTTAGAAGCAGCTTCCTTGACAGTCTTAGGAGCGCCGTCTACAACTTCCTTAGCTTCCTTCAGACCTAATCCGGTTACTTCACGAACAACCTTGATAACCTTAACCTTGTTTGGACCAACCTCTGTTAATTCAACATCGAACTCGTCCTTCTCCTCAGCAGCCTCAGCAGCACCGCCAGCTGCTGCAACAACAACGCCTGCAGCTGCAGAAACACCAAATTCCTCCTCGCAAGCCTTTACTAAATCATTTAATTCTAAAACGGTCATACCTTTGATCGCATCAATAAATTCCTGTGTCGTCATGTTTATTTACCTCCATATTTAATCAATTTAATCATCTTTTTTCAAACGTTCAAAACAAGTGGTTCTGTTCTGATGAACAAAACACTTTTGTATTTTATTCTGCTGCAGCTGCAGCACCTTCGCCGCCTTCGCCCTGCTCGGCAATCTGTTTCAGCACGCGGGCAAGATTGGTAATTGGTGACTGTAAAGAACCAAGCAGCTTGGAAATAAGCTCGTCTCTGGAAGGAATGTTTGAAAGAGCCTTAACTCCCTCAGAATCATAAAAATTACCTTCCACAATGGCACCCTTAAATTCCATTGCATCTGCTGTTTTTGCAGTTTTGCTGAGAATTCTGATTGGTGCAGTTGCATCATCCTTAGAAATTGCAATCGCAGAAGGTCCATCCAAAAGCCCTTTCTCATCAAACTCTGCGAAGTCAGTGCCTTCAAATGCACGTCTCATTAAAGTATTTTTATATACCTTGTATTCGCAGCCGGCTTCCCTTAATCCTTTACGAAGTTCGGTATCCTGTGCTACAGTAAGTCCACGGTAATCCACTAAGACCACGCTGGCAGCACCTTCGACCTTGGCTTTGATTTCTTCTACGATTGGCTGTTTTAATTCCACCTTTGCCATGATAAAATCTCCTTTCCTGAGCAATGCCCATAAATTTATTACATTTGCAGCCCCAGCATAAATATGCTGTGCGGCAGAATATTCTGCCTGCTGTAAACGTAATAGAAATTCACTGCCCATAAGGAAACAAAAAAACTCTTATGCCGGACTAAAGCAGACAAAAGAGCTTACAAATGTTCAACATGATTATTTCATAAAATGAAACCATGCACAATTTATGCTTCTTATCTTCCTCGGCAGGCGTTTGTACTTACACCGGTTTCACCGGCACCTGCTGTCTACGGCAGTGTGTTTTTAAAAAACCTCAACTAATATAACATAGTTTTTTTGGGTTGTCAAGGGGGATTTTTTGAAAAGGCTGAACTGTAACCTTCCTTTTTTTCTTGACATCATAGAAAATCCATGCGATAATCGTGAATTAGATGTAAGAAACGGCTGTCCTGCGGAAAGTGGAAATACTGTGTGGGGGGGTCATTGGTGATACATCAGGGAAGGAAAAAGTAAGTGGGCAAAAAAAGAATGGAGGATGATTATGAAAAAAAAGTTGCTTTTGATGTTTTCATTGGTTTTGCTTATGTCTTTTGGATGCTTTGTGAAATCCGCAGGGGCAGAAGGCGAGACCACCGAAACAGTGGTTCCGGAAACAGAGAAGAATATATCTGAGTTTACAGTATCCAGACCAGAAGGCCGGTTTGCATTTACATTATCCGGACTTACTGCAGGGAGCAAAATAACGGTCGAGACGGCAGATAAAACCAGTGGAGAAAAAAAGCTTACAAAAGAATATGATGTGCAGGAGGAAACACTTACCGAAGCAATTACACTGGAAGATTTAGAATATGCATATGGCGTGTATAGTGTAACATTTAAGGTAGATGGTGAAGAAGTGGGAGAAAAAAAGGAAGTGGATTTCTCCATTCATACAAAAAAAATGGACCTCTCCATTGCAGGAGAAGAATATGCAGCAAAAAGAGCCTTTTCCCTGAATTCCACAGAGGGGACAGGAGGAGTTCTGGCTCCGGGAACAGAAAACAAGGTATCTATTTATGTGTGGAAAGGCAAAACAGAAAAAGACGCTGAGCAGCTGGGAGCAGAAAAGGACCTTGGAGGCTCACGTGTACAGTGGGAAAAGTTAAACATTGCATCTGTAAAAACGGCAGCATATGGAACATGGAATGCCAAGGCGGTTCTTACGAACAGCAGGGGAGATAAAATCAAGCTCGTTTCTGCGACATATCAGGTGGCTTCAAAAGTAACTTCCCTAATAACAAAGAAAACGGCAGCCCTTGAAAAGAACCTGGAATTCTGTATTCAGCTTAAGGGTGCAAAGACACCTTATGGTGTAAATAAAGTGGCATTTAATATATATAAAAGCAACAACAAAAAGCTTGCCACAGTTGCGGCTGTGAAGACAGGCTCCCTTTACAGGGCAGATGTCAGATTTGAAACGGTAAAATATAAGTTAGAAAAGCTTACGGTGAAAGCAGTCATTTTTGATAACAAAGGAAAAAAGGAAACAGCTTCAAAAAAGGCATCTGTGGATTTGTCTGTAAAGCCCGGAAAATTAAAAGTAAAGAAAAACAAAGATGTTACCTGTGATTACACATTGACTGGAGCTTATGTGCCGGGAAACATTGCAAAGCTTCAGTTTGTGGTCTATGCGCAGGAAGACGGAGATCTGGTCAAGAAAAAAACATACATTGGAAGCGAATCCGCAGCAGAGAAAAAATATTTTGCGAACGCCGCAATCGAAGAAAAAGGAACTTTCACAGTATATGCGTATGCTGTTACCGCATGGGGAAAGAAAGTACAGCTTGCCACAAAGGAATACAAGATTACAAAAAAAGATTTTGGCAAGCAGGGCTGGTATTATGAAAAAGTAAACGGCCAGACCTACAAATTCTACTATAAGGACAATGTAAAAATTACAGATTTGACAAGCATTCTGGGGCTTTCCAAAAATGGTGGAAATAAAATGTACATTGAAGTGAACCGGGCAGCCTGCGTGGTTACATTTTACCTGTATGACAATGAAACGAAAAAATACGATATTCCAATCAAATCTGCCACCGTTTCCGTTGGACGTGATACCAGAACCGTTGCAGGTGCAGGCGCATTGAATATCCAGTCTTCTTTCACGCCAATTGGAACATACTCCATCTGTTCCAATGGTGCCGCAGTCAAGTACAGCTTGAAGCCGATGCATGAACCGGATGGAAGTACCGTATATGCAAGATGGTGTTCCCATATTGTGGGAAATGTGTATTTCCATGCGATAGCAGTTGGGGCACAGTCTCATTATGCAATGCGGCCATATTCTTATAACAGGCTGGGTGGACCGGCTTCTGCAGGATGTATCCGTATGACGGTTGCAGATGCGAAGTGGCTTTATGATTATGCACCAACGGGCACAACTGTAAAGATTGTGACAGGAAGCTCATCAAAGCCGGGTCCATATGGAAAGCCGGCAGTCATTAAAATAAATGGTGTAAATTATGACCCGACGGATCCGGAGGTACCGGATTCCAGAAAGAAAGCGGATTATAACGCAAAGCGTATTACCGGATATATGACAAAAGATGGTGTCAAGGTAGGATATTAATATAGTGCTTTTAAAATGATATGGTGAACAGCCAGACCGGGCAGGAGAGAATAATCTTTCCTGCCCGGTCTGGCTTATGGACACGCCCGCACATTTATTTTTTTTTTTAAACAATTACTCTTTTTTTTTCAAAAGACATGCCAGACTTAAAATGGCAGAAACTTCATCCCAGCTTTTTTTTTTTTTTTTTTCTCTTTTGTTTATGCTGCGCTTGCAGCGGAAAAAATCAGCCAGTTTCTTTTTTATCCAACACATTTTAGCACCCGGAAAAATTCTTTTGTTGTAATATTTTATGTAACAGCTGCATCTTGTATACTTGTATTGAAGTTTTTCGTAAACCCGGCTTATGGTATCTGAACAAAATCTTTCCCATATGGAACAAAAGGTTTTTTGAGAAATGTCTGAGAAATCAAAAAATGAGCAAGAAATATTTGAGAAATAAAAAAGCCCTTACCCAATAGCTAAACTATCAAACAAGGACCTTAGTGCGCGATCAGGGGTTCGAACCCTGGACACCCTGATTAAGAGTCAGGTGCTCTGCCAGCTGAG
>CADBMP010000291.1 GCA_902795775.1 uncultured Lachnospiraceae bacterium
AAACGGGTGATTATCTCTATCACGAGCTCCAGGTTTGTTTCACTGAACAGCAAAAGCTCATCTTCAAAACTTCCCAGACGTTCTGCACGCATTTTGATCTGCTTTACAGACTCTTCTCCGGATACATACAGTACGCTATGACCGGAATTTACCAGTCCCTTGCACATCTGCAGCAAAAGTGTGGATTTCCCGATTCCCGGGTCTCCTCCGACCAGTACCAGCGAACCCGCCACAATTCCGCCACCTAATACCCGGTCAAGCTCATGGATTCCGGTAAGAATTCTCTCCTCTTTGGAAACAGTGATTTCCGAAAGTCTGGAAGGAACCTTTTTTTCCAAAGAGACCCCTCCGGTCTCTAAGCCTCCCGTATAGGATTTTGCCACCAATTCTTCTGTAAATGAGTTCCACTCTCCACAGCCCGGACACTGCCCCAGCCATTTTGCACTTTCATAACCGCACTGATTACAAAAAAATGCAGTCTTCTTTTTTCCCTTTGCCATAACCTCTCTTTTCTGCAGCTGCGTACAGCCATGCCAAATTTTTACGCTGTCTCCTTCGGCTGTACATCATTTTTTACTTATAAACCTCATCCATATTAAGCCTTCACCACACGAATACTTGATATTTTATCTGCATCAATTTCCAGGCTGAGCGGAAGCTTTCCACCCAGATTCGTTTTCATGGTTCCGATATTCGCATCATCCACATAGACCATATACTCTGTTTCCGGCTCCAACTCCAATGTAATAGATGTGTCCGTAATTCCCTCAACAAGAAATGAAGTTTCTTCATCTGTAATCTTCAGCTTTGTTACAACGGTTCCCGGTACGGATTCATATACAAACATTCCATTCTTCTCAAGCTTTGTAATTTCCTTAAATGTTTTTACCTTATACAAATCCCCTTCAAATTCAAAATCTGATTTTTTCTGCTTTGTGTCTAATTCAAAATTACCAAAACTAAGTGTTCCATCGCTTTCTTTGCGAATCAGTTCTTTAATGACTGCCATAACCCGTTCCTCCTATGTTTTTTTGTACACATTTTTACCCAAACTCCTTCTCCTGCCTGCACCAAAAAATATGGCAAATGACAAAAGCGCATAACAGAAATTTTTGATATTGCAGAACATATATATCATAACATATTTTCCGTCATTTTTCTACTTCCATTTTTGAAAAAATGATTTTTTCCTCTTTCACATCAATTTTAAGCGTATCCCCCGGTTTCAGCTCTCCGGAAAGTACCTGGTCGGCAAGCGCATCTTCAAGTTTCGTCTGAATTGCCCGGCGGATCGGCCTGGCACCATAATCCTTGTCAAAGCCCTCCTTTGCAATCAGGGAAAGCACGCTTTTTTCTGGAAGAATGGTAATGCTCATCTGTGCCTCCAGCCGTTTTTTCAGACGATTTATTAAAATTCCGGCAATTTCTTCAATATTTTCCCGGGACAAGGTGCGGAATACCAGCATTTCATCAATTCTGTTGATAAACTCAGGCTTAAAGATTTTCTTTACCTCCTCCAGCACCGCAGCCTTCATCTTTTTATAATCGTTCTCCTCATTTTCCATTGTGCCAAAGCCCAGATGCTTTGGAGAAATAATCTGGTTCGCACCTGCATTTGATGTCATGATGATGATCGTATTTTTAAAGCTGACCCTTCTTCCCCTGGCGTCCGTCACATGACCGTCCTCTAAAATCTGCAGCAGAATATTGAACACATCCAGATGTGCTTTTTCTATCTCATCAAATAAAATGACAGAATATGGATGCCTGCGCACTTTTTCACTTAACTGGCCACCATCCTCATAACCCACATATCCGGGTGGAGAACCAATCATTTTTGATACACTGTGCTTCTCCATGTATTCCGACATATCCACACGTATGATTGCCTGCTCTTTTCCAAATACAGCCTCTGCCAGTGCTTTTGAAAGCTCAGTCTTTCCCACACCGGTTGGACCTAAGAACAGGAAGGAACCAATCGGGCGGTTCGGGTCTTTTAATCCAACCCTTCCTCTCCTGACCGCCTTTGCCACAGCACTTACTGCTTCCTCCTGCCCCACCACTCTTTTATGAAGCTCTTCTTCCAGATTGCGGAGACGCTCTGTTTCCTCTGCCTGAAGCTTCTGCACCGGTATTTTCGTCCAATCTGCCACTACATTTGCCACATCTTCCTCTGTTACAGAAAGCTTTCTCTTAGCGAGTTCTTTTTCCTTGACCTCTAAAATACCGGAAATTTTCTTTTTGCAGGCATTCTGAAGTTTTTTATATCTGCCCGCTTCCGCAAAGTCCTCACTTAAGATTGCCTCTTCCTTTTTCTGTCCATATTCTGCAAACTCCTCCTCCAGTGCCCGGAGTTCCTCCGAAGGAAGCTGCGTGAAAATATTTGCCTTTGCAGATGCTTCATCTATGGCATCAATCGCCTTATCCGGCAAAAAACGGTCATTTACATAACGCTGTGTAAGCTTGACTGCTGCCACGAGCGCCCCGTCTGTAATTTCTACTCCATGATGGGCTTCATAACGGCTGCAAAGCCCTTTTAAAATGGCAATGGTTTCTTCCTCGTCCGGCTCCTCCACCTCCACCGGCTGGAATCTTCTCTCCAGTGCCGCATCTTTTTCAATATATTTCCTGTATTCCTCTCTTGTCGTGGCTCCAATGACCTGCATTTCCCCCCTGGCAAGTGCAGGTTTCAGGATATTGGCAGCATCAATGGCACCCTCCGCACCACCTGCGCCAATAATTGTATGAATTTCATCTATGAACAACAAAATCCTGCCCGACTGCATTACCTCATGGATGGCCCGTTTGATCCGTTCTTCAAATTCTCCACGGTACTTGGAACCGGCAACCATCCCGGAAAGGTCAAGGACAAGCACGCGCCTGTCACGCAGGGAATCCGGAATATCCCCGCTCACGATCTGCTGTGCGAGCCCCTCTACCACTGCTGTTTTTCCAACACCCGGCTCACCCACCAGACAGGGATTATTCTTAGTACGTCTGCTCAGAATCTGTATCAGCCGTCTGATTTCCATCTCCCTTCCCACCACAGGGTCTAACTCTCCTGCCTTTGCATAAGCAGTCAGATCCCTGCTGTACTGGTCCAGGATCGGTGTGGACGATTTCTGCTTTTTATTTCTCTGCATCATATATTCATTTTTGGCACTCGTGGTGTCCTGACCAACTGCCGTCAGAATATCAATATAAAGCTTCTGCACATTGATTCCCTTTGTATTCAAAAGCCTCACACCAATGGAATCGGTTTCTTTTAAAAGTGCCAAAAGCAGATGTTCTGTCCCTGCTGCGGAATCCCCAAGACGTTCTGCCTCATCAATTCCACCTTCGATCACCTTTTTTGCACGCGGAGTAAATTCCCCTGCCTGCGCGGTGGCCACACCGCCGGACACTGCCAGAAGATCCTCCACCAGCTCTAAAATTTTATGATAAACCACACCATTTTCTTTTAATACTTCACTTGCTACTCCTTTCATTTCTATCAGTGCCAAAAGCAGATGCTCTGTGCCCACATAGCTGTGCCCCAGCGAAGCAGCCTGCTTTTTCGCATTCTCAATTACACGCTTTGCATTTGGCGTATATTCCTTACGCATATTTTTCTCCTCCAAAAATTTATTCGTCACTATCCGTTTCTTCTGTGCAGAATAAGAAATAGAATCAGCAAGAACATCAGACCGCTGAAGGCTCCTGAAATTCCAAGCATGTACTGATAGCTTTCCATTTTTTTTTCCATCTGCTCAAGCTCTGAAAGATCCTGTCCGCCCATGCTGCGATACCAGTTTTTCACCTGTTCATAGGGAAGAAGCTGATTTTTCTCATTATCATAAATGTAAAAGGCTTTCGTATTTTTCCCATAAATCAAAAAATATCCCTGATCCATTCTCCCCTCATAAGCATATCCTTTAATATCTTTCCCGTCAATAGAAACCGTAATCTTCTGAAAATCATCCGGTAAGAGCGATTCATCCTTTACATATCCTGCCTCCACCATAATATTTCCGGAAAGATATTTTTTCTTCCCTGTTTTCTCAACAAAAACCCCGTTCGTGTTCTCACGCTCCACTCCCTTTAACAGCCTGACCGTCAGAGAAATACGATACGTTTTTTTGTTTTCTCCATTTTTGACCACAACCTTAATGATATTTTTTCCATTCTTAAGATGGTCATTTCCCTTTACCGTTACGGATGCCAGACTGTCTGCCGCCTTATATCTGACCTCCACATAATCCTCACTTGTCCCAAGTGTTCCACTATATCTTTCTATACTTCTTGAAAATGCCGGTGTCAGCTCTACTCCTTTGGCAGAAAGCTTTTTTAAATCCACAGAACCAATTTCGTCTCCCTTTTTATGCGGTATTTCCTCGGGTGATGGGACGGGCGTCTCTGTGGGGGACGGAGTTTTTTCCGGTTCCTCCGGCTGTATGGTCGTTTCCGCCGGAACCGGTGTGTTTGCTGCCGTCTGTGCAGTTTTTTCCTTAATCAGCATATTTACGCCATCATAAGAAACCGACATCTTTATATTATCCCTGCCAAGCACACGATATGGCTTTTTCAATTCCACAGAGGTACTTCCTGCCTTCCTTGCCTTGAATTGAATGGAATAGACCAGTTTATTGATTCCTGTCGTCCGTTCCACGTCCTGAATATGGAACGCATCATCATTTCCATGTACCAGCTTTCCACCGGATATAAATTTCAAATACCGGGTATCATATCTAAAATATCCTTCAAATCCGTAAATTTCATCCATGGAGCTGACCGTCACAAGCACATATACCGTATCTCCCTTTGCCAGCGACGTCTCTCTCGTCTGTACGGAAATAGATGCACTGGAAGCTTCCGCATTATGCCCGGCATACAGAAATGCTGTAACAAAAAAACTAAAAAGTAAAATTCCAAAAAGGACTCTGTCTGACCTCCTCCCCTGTTTTCTTTCTTTTTTTTCAAGGCTCATAATCTCCTCCAGCAAAACAACGTAAAGCTTTCATTCCACAGACTACAGACATGACCTGCTTCATGCTGTTTTTTTCGTTACTTTTATTTTATATGTCCGGACAACACCACTTTCTGATGTCACCTTTACAGTATATGTTTTTGAGCTTCCCCCAGCAACCGCTTTCAGGCTTTTTTCCCCGGTTCCTGTAATTACTGCTGCAGAGTTCACAGCGGCCGCACTAATGGTAATTTTTTCCGTTGATGCAGGGACGGTACAGGTATATGTCTTACTTCCATCATCCCCCAGAACAAATTTAGTATCAAAATCATAATCTGCAATCTTTAAAGACTTAAGATAATTATTCGGATTTTTCCCTCCGCTTGGCACATCACAAGGCTCTGACGGCATATCTTCATACACCGGAACGGAAAATATGAGAGGGATGTCCGAAAGCTCCGAACCATACGCCGCCTTGGTCTTTGTTGCTTCACTATTTGGTGCCTCCACATTTCCCATGTACTGATGATCATACCTGTTCCTTGCAGTAACATTGAATTTTTCCAGATAAAGCGTATTCTGGCCCACATTGATATAATTTGTGCCTATGTACATGCTGCCGCCAATAATAGAACGGTACGGACTGGTCCATGGACGCAGATACGTGCTCCCGGTACTTGCCCACTTTAACCCGTTCGCGATTGCCCCGCCTGCAACGGTACTGTTATTGGCACCAATATTATAAAAGTTATATATTCCTTTATACCCTGCCACATTTCCGGAAACAGAACTGCTCATAAGAGTGGAGCTGAGCACCACCTCCTGCTTCACCCTTGCCGCCAGATGATACGGACTGACCAGGGATTTCTCTGCTGCCGCCATAAAGGTCTTTGAATACTTTTCTGAAACGCTTTTTCCGGCATCATTCGTATATGTATATTTTGTTTCATACATCGGCGTATTTTTCAAAATTGTTTCCACGCCCGACTGGATA
Source organism: uncultured Lachnospiraceae bacterium (assembly GCA_902795775.1). GTDB lineage: Bacteria > Bacillota > Clostridia > Lachnospirales > Lachnospiraceae > Butyribacter. The sequence continues at coordinate 5,940 of CADBMP010000291.1, forward strand.
TGTACATTTTTCTGATATTCCAGGCTTTCAAACTGGAATATTCCCCGGTCATCTAAAAAGTTTCTGGGATCCATGTAATATTTTACCGCTTTTTCCGAAGCAGTTACCCATGTACTTCCATCATAAGGAATATATTTATCTGTTTTCCAGTTATACGCCCCTGCTTCTGTAGATTTCCAATCCGGCGATTTACTGTTGCTTAACAGATTGATGCCCACCTTGCTTTCGTTTTTTATGACATTGCTCCACTTCAATCCTGTTTTAAACGGCACATAGCTCCACAACGGATACGTCTTGTGAAGTGCCACGAGCGGAGCAAGATAACTCTCAGGAAACCCTGCCTTTTCAAGATATTTTTTAAATGCAGCATCTGTCATTCCAGCTGTGGACGGTGTTGGTGCAGGCGTCGCCGTCGGTTTTGGCGT
>CADBMP010000292.1 GCA_902795775.1 uncultured Lachnospiraceae bacterium
GAAAATACCTGCAATGCAGAAAACACTGGCATTATGGAAAATATCCGCAATGTGGATTCCATCCACATAAGTGATGATGTGGATGCTCCGTTCATTCTGGGGGTGTGGAGACCGAAAATATACCTTCCATCCGGAATGGATGCAGAAATCCTGGAATATGTTCTGGCACATGAGAAAGCACATCTTAAGCGGCGGGACCATATCTGGAAGATGCTCGGCTATCTGCTGCTTTGTGTCTATTGGTTCAATCCGCTTGCATGGGCGGCATATCTGCTTTTGGGCAGGGATATCGAGCTTGCCTGTGATGAGAAGGTGGTCATGGATTTGGATCTGATACACAGAAAGGCGTATGCTTCGGCTTTAGTGGACTGCAGCATGCAGAAAAGGCTTGTGACGGTATGTCCGCTTGCATTTGGAGAAATTGGAGTAAAGGAAAGGGTGACGACAGTGTTAAAGTATAAGAAGCCTGCATTTTTTGCAGTGATTTTTTCTGTGATTCTCTGCATGGCAGTCGGAATCGCATTTTTAACGAATCCGAAGACAGGAGCAGAAAGCTCAGAAAAAACGGAAAACGGTAAGGCAACAAAGGAAGAGGAATCGGAGAGGAAGAACACAGAAACAGAAAATGAAGCAGAAGTAGAGATAGAGGTCAGGCAGCCGGAAATCAGTCTGTCCGATTCTACCGGAGCAGACCCGACGGAACTTCTTTATTCGGATAAAGATATTCTGATATTTTCAGGCTGCTATGGACTTTTTGCGTATTCAAAGTCTACGGGGGAAATCGTATCCGCGCTTTCTCTTCCTTATCTCGGGTGTGATAAGACGCAGGGCGATAATTATTGTGAAAAGGTGGTCAGTGAGGATGGCAAAACGGCATATCTGCATCCGCTTTCGGAAGAAAAGATGTATGTTTATGAAATTCGTGAGGGGAAACTTTTTTCCAGACTATATGATAAGGCTTTGTTTGAAAAATTAGGGAAGGCAATGCAGGAAAAATGGGTGGTTCGGTCGGATGATACGGGTGAAAGTGTGGACCGGGGTTCCATGTACTGGTATGAGGGGGACAGAAAAAGGGAGACTTCGCTGCGCAATACATCTGAGATCGGTTCCCTTTGTTATACAGATTACAAATGGGAGGAACACAGACTGGCTGCAAACTGCTGGTATCCGCTTTTCAGTCCGGACGGATTTACCGGTGCGGTGGACTTTGCGCCGGAGGATATTCATGACATCGTTTCGGCGGATCTCTGGATCGGGACCGATGAACCGGGGTTGAAAGAAACGGGTGTGCCTGTCGGAAAACTGTTACACTGTGCAGATAAGGAGATACTTTCCGAACTTGAAAAGAAGTTTTCCGGTGCAAGTGCGGTGGGAGGAAGTAGTGCTTGTCCGTTCTATACGGCACTCTACCTCACGCGGAGCGATGGTACGGTAGGAACGGTATTTCCTGCTACGGACAGTTGTGATTGTTTTGTTTCCGGGAGCACCTGTTATGATGTGTCTAAAAAACCAAATGATTGGTTATGGATGCTGGTCAAACGTTTTGAGGTTGTCTCCGGAGATGCGGAGAATGGGGCTTCTGTGAAGCAGACAGACAGGAGTTCCGGCTATCTGGACGCATGGGCGCAGGCATTTGCGGGACGGGATGCCGGGGAAATCCTTGCGCATACTACCAAAAAAGTCCAAAAGTCCCTGCGCTCCAGGGAACTTTTGATGGGCAAAGGGGAGCAGGCTTCTTTCGGACTCTCAAGTCCATGGCCTGTCTGGAAAAAAAATCCGGATGGAAGCATCGCTGATGATGCGGAGAAAAACACACAGTATGAATATGCGTACCGGATTATAAGCCACGATTCTTCCGGCGGGGATATCCTTTACTATGCGCTGGCACTGCCGTTTGTTTCTGTCTGGCAGGAGCATATTGAATGGACATCGGAGGATGGAAAATTTATGGTGACAAAGGAAGAAATGAACTATCTGGATGAAATAAAATCCGGAAAGGAATTTGATACGGCATATCCTTCCATCAGCCAGACACCGATGGATTATAAAAGAAACGGACTGGGCGATGCACTGTGCGAGCGGGCTGTACTTTCAAGTTCCTGGCTCTATAAAGACCTTTCCATGCCGGAAAACGCGGCGAGGATTCTTTTGCATCTGGCAGATGATCAGGAAGTGCAGATCAAGGTTTTAGAACATACGGAAAAGACAGCGAAGCTGGAGCTTTTCTTTGGGCAGGATCAGGAAACCAGAACGATTAAAATGATCAAGCCATGGAAGAGTGATGTCTGGATTCCGCAGGATATATAATGCGCAGGGGCGCA
>CADBMP010000293.1 GCA_902795775.1 uncultured Lachnospiraceae bacterium
AAATAGTGAATTTTTTGTTGTTTTTCTTTGCCTTTACAAGTACCATTTTGATGGTCTTCTTGGTGGTGGTGTCTTTTTCTGAAGCTTGTGTATCATCCGTTTTGGAAGGGGTGACGCTGATTTTTTCTGAAGACTGTCCCTTGGAGAGCTTAAAGCTGTAAGAGGTCTTTGTCACCTCCTGGTTTGCATCATATATCTTTATGTAATAAGTGCCGCCCTCGGTAAAGCTGATTTCTAAGGATTCAGAAAATTTTTCATCTGAAGTGCCGGAAAGGGAATCACGTTCTATATCATCTGCATCTAAAACGGCAGCAGTACAGTTGTTGGAGCCTGCAAGGGAAAGCGTGTAGATCTGGTCTTCATCTTCCGGAATTTCAGGTATCGTAAATTTATAATAATCAATATCGCCATACATCTCCAGCGTGCCGGAGGTTTTTTGGCCAATGGTGAATTCCGGTGCCTGTTCCATGGTGCCCCAGTTGTCGTCAGAAACGGTCTTTATCTGTACAGTATATTTACCGGAAGCAGAATCAGCGATGTAGCCTTCTGCCTTGATATAATATGTTTTTCCAGGCTCTGTCAGGGGAAAATCCTCGCTGGCAGCACTGTCGGGAACCTTACACTTTAATGTCCAGGACTCTTTTGTATCAAGCGTATGGGAGTCGAGTGCTGTTTCCTCTGCATCATATACAGTAAATTCTACTCTCTGGTTGATGTTATTGGTGCAGGAAAAATTGACCCATTTGTTGCCAATATCATTTGGAATGGTACATTTGTACCAGTAAACATAATTGTCTTCAGTCATGCCGTTTTTGTGGGCTTCACCATCCAGAGAGAGTGTCGTTGCCGTTTCCATTGTGGTTCCGTCAGCAGCTTTTGCGGACAGACCCAAAAAAAGGCTGAAAGAAAATGCAAGTCCCGCGGTGGTAAGTAGTTTTTTTAATTTCATAAAGTCCCTCCTGTTATGTATTTGTTGTGATAAGTTTTTTTGTTTCGTCTTTCTTACACAGTCTTGAAAAATGCCCAAAAAGCATGGACATTTTATGATAAAATAATATTCTAATTGTTTGCCGTTTTTGTGTCAAATCAAAAAGAATTTTAGTCAGCTTACAGACGGGATTTATGGAATCCGGCTGATATGTTTCCTTTTGGACAGATGGTCAGGCATCTTCCGCAGCGGATGCATTCCCCAGACTGAAGATTGTTTCCTCCTAATTTGATATGCACCGGGCAGTTTTTTTGACATGCACTGCATCCTTTGATGCAGTCCTTTTCCTGACGCTTTAATGATGTAAGCGGAAGCTCCGGAAGAAGGGAAAAGATGGCTCCCATAGGGCAGAAGAACTGGCAGAAGAAACGTTCATGGAATATCATTCCAATGACGAACAGAAGACAGAAAAGCAGGGCAGTCATATATTCTGCCAGCTTCAGGTTTCTGGCGGTAAGCAGGGAAAAAACAGTCCAGGGACTGTTTTTTGTAATCCATCCACTTCTGTCAAAAAAGCAGCAGACCAGTATGAAAAGCAAAATGAAATATTTGATCTTTTGCAGCCCCGGAATCCATTTTTCTGGTATCCGGGGCAGTTTTTTCCCTGTTTTTTTCTGTAAAAAAGAGGATAACTGATAAATCCAGTCATTTACTGCGCCAAATGCACAGAGCCAGCCACAGAAAATTCTTCCAAAGAAAAACGTTATGATACATAATATGAAAAGACGGATGACGAAGCCGGATACGGTGAGAACCCCGCCTTTTCCAAGGGTTCCTGCCGTTTCTTTTACTGCAGCGAATGCCTGTGCAAAAAGTGATGGTGCTGATAGGAACATCACAATCTGTACCAGTATTCTTCCCCAATGAAACAGTTTCTTTTTTTTCTTTTTATCCATAATAATCCCCCATTCCGAAGTACTTGCTGTCAATTCTCCCGTTGGCTGTATTTCATTTCAAAGCCCGCTTTTTTTCAGTGCTTCCCTTGCTGCCTGTAAAATACCGACGGAGGACAGGGTTGCCCCTGATACTACATCCACATTTGCGGACTGTGCATTTACAATATCCTGCAAAAGACGTTTTGCTTTTTTCAGATATTCCGGTGTTTCTTTATCTGCCGATAAAAGCTTTACCTCTTTTATGCTGTGGTTTTCAATCGTCACCTGTATAGTGACCCTTCCGCCGTAACCATCTCCGGAGCCTGTGTAGGTCCCGTCGGCTCTTGTGCCCTCCAGCGCGCTTTTTGCCCGTTTATATTCCGAAACCTTTTTTTCGTATGCATCCACCTTTTCTTTGCGGCTTAAAGCATAGGATTGGTAAATGAACAGGACTGCAGCAATCAGTACCACATTCAATAATTTCAAAAAAAATATTTTCATCTGTCTTTCCTTTCTTTTTCTGGTGATGGCAGCGGTGTTTGCAAAACCTGATTTTGCGGAACCGGGGTTTCAAAAACCGGCACTGGAACCGGAGTTTCCAGTAACGGTGTTTCCGGAACCGGAGTCTGCAGATCTGTTTTTTGTCTGCTTTCTGCACCAGCCCTTTCTAATGCCTGAAGGTACAAATGAATGATGGCTCTGGAGGAACAGGTTGCACCGGTTACGGCATGAATTCCATCTGCAGATTGCTTTTGCAGCAGCTGTTTTACCACACCTGCAATGGACCCGTTTCCATTAGCGGCCTTCTGATAAAATAATCGGTTCGATTCTGCATTGGAGCTGAAATTCAAAATATCTTTACATTTCTGGTCTTGAAATATGACATCTGCACTCAGGGTATATGCGTAAAAATCCTCATCCTCATCCGGCTCGCAGACGGTACTTACATGATAGGTTCCGTCAGAAAGCCCGTTCTCCGGCAGCTCCTTTTGTTCTGTTTGTGGCGTAATGATGGTTTCCGTTTTTTCTGGTTTTCTGGTTTCCTTTGGCTTTTTGGAAGGCTTTGCCGATTGCACTGTCTTAGGGAAATTTTTGAAAACTGCCTTTTCATAAGCATCCGCATATGCCTCCATAATTCCATAAGAGGAGTAGGTGGCACCTGTGACTGCGTCAACATCTGCTTTTTGTGCTTTTAAAATGTTCCGTATGACTGGCTTCCATGCCTTCTGCAGATAAACGGTGTTCGTGGGATCGGAATTTCCGGCGACAGACAGTGCATAGACTGCCACAGTTTTTCCGTTCCGGAATCTGGTCTTTAGGTGTATGTTATACCCGAAACGTTCACAGACGGCACTTCCTTCAAATTCACCATCTGCAGGCTGTCCCTTTGTTTTTTCCGCTCTTTGTGTTTTGTTTTTCAGGGAGGTTTTTTGTGCTTTGGATGCATCGGCTTTGGAAACAGCAGGCTTGTTTTTTCTTGCTTTTTTTGTTTTTTTCAGCGAAGCATCTCCTGCTTTGATCAGGGCATCTGCAACCGCCTCTAAAATTCCTCCGGAAGAATAGGTGGCACCCGATACGGCATTTATTTCAAGGCTTTGCGCCGATACAATGCTTTTTGTTAATGTGCTTGCTTTTGCAAAATATGCAGGCGTTTCCCTGTCATGGGAAAGCACCCTGATATCTGCGATTTTCCCCTTTTTTATGGAGACGCATACCCGGATGGTTCCGCCGTAGCCGGTTCCGCTTCCGGTGTAGTTTCCATCTTTCCAGGCACTTCCGGTGTGATATGCAGGCTTTTTTTTCTGTTTTTTCTTTTGATTTTTGGGGAGATTCGATTCCCTGTCCCTGGCCCTGGCAGCGATGCCTGCAAGGTCTGTTTCTTCGGTTCCGGTTTCCGCCTCCACCTTTGTTTCCAGTTTTGGAAGACTTGGAAATACCGGAATGTTTTTCTGAAATCCCCAAAATGCCCCGGCTGCGATGACTGCCGCAGGCACGAAAAATAACCATTCTTTGAAACTGGTATGTTTTTTCATATGAAATGCTCCTTTCTTCAAGTTTTTCGTGAAAAATTTATATGGGTTCATAAGAAGGCGGAATAACAGCATTTACTTTGGCAGTACGTATTATATACGGGATGACAGGCTCACAATTTTGCTCTTGGGACGCGCTTTCGCTTGTTCGCTGCACACAACGGTACATAGCTGTTGTATTTTTTTCTATTGACAACTTGGCTTGTTATTATTATAATACTTTTACGGTTAGTTTTCAATAACTAAAGTTATGGAAAAATAACTTATATGCTGGACATATAAATGCTTTTTTAAGCTGTTTGTGCCGAAGCCCAAATAGCTTTAGCAAAAAGGGCTTCGGAATGGAGGGACTTTTATGAAAAAACAAGTAAAAAAATTTTTATCAGGTTCACTTGCACTGCTGACAGCGGTATCAGCGGTTCAGGGAAATGTTTTGGCGGAGGATGCAGCCTCTGTCACATGGACAGAGCTTTACAAGGTGCTTGGGGCGGATACTGCAAAAACGGGAAGCGGGTATTATGATGCGGTCACTAGTGCCACGAATTTTGCCAGCCGTCATGCAAAGGATATTCCGTCTATCGTCACAAAGGCAGTAGATGGAAATGGTGCCATCACCTCGCTTACCGGTGCAAATGTTACGCTGCCGGTTTCTGCAGGTACACAGGTTCCGGTAAAGCTGAAATCAGCAGAATGGACAGACAGCAGCAAATACGGAACGGATGAATTTGTCATCATTCCGGATGATACAGTACCCGGATATGTCTGGAATAACTATTTGTCCAATCTGTATGCGGCCACGATTTCTGATGG
>CADBMP010000294.1 GCA_902795775.1 uncultured Lachnospiraceae bacterium
CAATCTGCCCACAGGCGGTAACTGATTTCCGGCAAGCTGCCGTCATGATTTCAAAACGGTCTGGTGTACTGTACCAGTACACTAACCTTCCATTTCCTCTATTATATCCGAAAACAGGGTTTTCGTAAATATCTGAAATATGTCCATGTTTTCAAGTGTAACACGAAATCAAAACTCTGCATTATAATGTACGGTTACATTGTCATAAAATACATTCGTAAAAACGTCTATTCTCTGCTTTACCATCTTGCACCACTCCCAATAATTATGTAATCCTGCATCCAAAGCAGCGTCTAACTCCTCCTTGCTGCCGGCAAAATAAACATCCTCTAAGCATTCACAGTCTTCAAAGCAGCTGACACCTACTGTCTTTACGGTAGCTGGAATGGTTATTTCCTTCAGTGCGGTACATCCCTGAAATGCATTGTCTTCCAGCTCCTTGATTCCCTCCGGTAATTCCACAGAAACCAGAGAGGTGCATCCAGCAAATGATCCCACTTTTTCCACACTCCCCGGTATCTGGATGGCCTTTAATGATGCACACCCGGAAAATGCCGCTAGTGTCTTTATTCCTGAAGGCAGCTCGATTGTCTCTAAAGAAGTACATCCCCCAAAGGTCGTCCCGCCCAATTCCTTTAAAGTCTTTGGCAGAGTTACCTCCTTTAAGGAACTGCACTCTTCAAAAGCATTGTTACCAAGTGCTTCCACTCCCTCCTCCACCGTCACTTTTTTTAATTTTTCACATCTTGCAAAACACGAATGGCCCATTTTTTTTACCGTAGAAGGAATCGTAATCTCTTTTAAGGAAGAACAATTCCGGAATGCATCATCTCCTATCTCCTGTATTCCCTTCTTTAAGTCCACCAAAGCCAGGGATATGCAGTCATCAAATACCTGCTCTCCCAATACCCGGATACTTCCCTTCATGATGACCGTCTTTAAAGAACTGCAATACATGAAAGCATCTTCTCCAAGTACATCTAAAGAAACTGGCAGCGTGACCTTTTTTAATTTCACACATGTTTCAAATGCATGCTTTCCGATTTTTTTAATACCCTCGGAAATAGCCACTTCCTCCAGATTTTGTTCAATAAATGCATTATCATTAATCTGCGTCACTTTTTTCCCATCTATCTTTGCCGGAACTGTAATCTTTTTTGGAGATTCTTTCCACAGATGGATTCCATCTATGTGCAGTGTGCCATCCTTTTGCTGCACTGTTTCAAACTCATAAGCCTTTCTGTCCAGTGGATATTTCTTCACCAGATTCTTCTTTCCCACCTTTAATGTCGCATATTTTGTCTTATAATACTGGCATTTGATTTCCACCGTATATTTTCCTCTGGGCAGATCCAGCCCCACGTAGCCATCACTTTCCCATGACGTGTTATCCCCAGCCACCGTTTTCCCGGACTTTTTCCCATACTTTCTTATATTGATTTCAATCGAAGGCTGTGGCGGTTTCTTCGTTTTTTTATCAAGCACATAAATCCCTACAAACTGACACGTTTTTTCTGCTGCAATTGTATCCGTTTTCCATAATAGAACAGCCATGGCAAACACCAGCAGCCATAAAAATCTCAATTTTTTCATAAATTTCTCCTTTCTCTGAAGACACCGGCTGTGAAACTTTCCTTTATTATTTTAATGGCTTTTCCTTCTTTCGTCAATGAAAAAAGCCACACAGTTTTTCTGCATGGCTTTTTTCACTTCAAACATTCGTGTTCGTGTAACAAGCAGTGCCTTTGGCACTATAACCGTTTCTTCATATCGTCATCATTACGGCACATTACTTTTCTGAGCTTTCCCCGGAGGTCGCTTCTTCCATATCATTGATATCCTCAAGCGTCACAATCTCCGTTGTTACATATCCTATATTCACATCTGACCAAATATCGTTGTTGACTTTAATCTTATGGGATTCCTGCTCTTTCTGATACCATGTATTAAATGCATCCTGCTGTGCTTTCTTAACAGCATTTTCACAGGCAGTCTTATATGCCTTGTCTGAATTGTTGTTTACCATCTTTACTATTACGTAATATCCGGCATCCTCATCATAAAATGGTTCAGAAATCTCCCCGTTCTTCAACGCCTTTACCTTTTTCAGATTATCTGCGGAAACATAGCTCCAGCCTGTACTTTCTGTAAAGTTTGCATCATCCTTAAATTCCACATCATCCTTATCCGCATCATCCAAAAGCTTTGTGAAGTCTTTTTCCTTTTTTTTCTTTTCTGCTATTTTTTTAATGGTTTCCTTTAACTTCTTTAACTTATCATCACTTAGCTTTTTGCTGTTTCCGTCATCATCTGTCTCTGTTGTTTTGGCTGCATAATACTGGATATCATACTGACGGTAATCTGTCTTTGAAATGTCCTTTGTGACCTCGTCTTCCTTGACATCCTTGTTTAACTCTTCCTGCTTGGAATCCTGATATTTCTTTGCAAGAGCCCTTGTTTCAAAACGCTCATACATATTTGATTTTGTAATTTCCAGACGGAGCTTCTGCATCATGGAAAGCCCCTTCATGGCTTTCTCTGCATCTTTATGCGCCTCGTCTTTGTCTGCATCCGATAATGACATACCGGCTTCTTTTGCCTTTTCCGAAAGAATAATGTAGCTTACTTCGGAATTCAGGACCTGCTGCTTAAATCCGGCAGAATTAGAAACACCGGAAATATTTGCACTTGCTGCAGAACCATCTCCCTGATAATCCTGCTCCCAAAATGATTTTCCTAAGAACTGCTCATACTGCGCATTTAATGGAGCATATTCCTTTTCCACTTCATAGATTGGGAACATCATATCATTCATGGTCAGTTTCGTCTTATCCACCGTAACAACTACCTTTGGTTTCAACTGTGCAACAGCGACCCCCACGCAGAGCACCACAATGATTGCGACACAGATTACCGTCAGAATGACCGGTTTTATATTTCCGCCAAAACCGCCCGGACCTCCAATCTTCTTTTCTGGAACCTTAACTGCTTTGTTTTCCACTTCTTCCTTCTTTTGCTTATTCACGATTTTTCTTGATGAATTCATGACAACTCCTCCAAATACCTATTTGACAATTTAGCAGATTTTTCCACAACTGCCATTTTTCCAAAAAGAAAACGGCAAATTGCAAAACGCTATTTCCTATTCTACCTCAAAATTAACAGAAGTCAAGAAATTTTTTTATCTTCACAGAAACTTCATAAAAATCCGTTACATTTCACACATGCTTGTATGACCTGCAGTAAAAATCCCCTTTTTCATTGTTTTACTTTTTTGTCAGATATTTTTCCCGCCATCGTTTCGCTTCCTCCCGGTACTGGATTGCGGTATTCATCAAATCGTCATACTGCACTTTTACGCTCTCAATAATCATCTCTTTCTCCCTGAGCTTTGCTTCCATTTGTTGTTTTTCTTCCTGAAGGAGAATGACCTGCTGTTGTTCCTGTTTCTCCGCAAAGGTATTCTTTTCTTTCATTTCCTGTGCTTTCAAAAGTTCTTGGAAATCCCCGTTTTCTTCTGATACATAACACCGGCACATTCCTGCCTCCCTTACGGAACAAAATAACATCTCCCCAAAACTCTGAATTGAAAACGCCGCCCTCTCAGAAAACATATCCGGAAGCCTCAGCTTCCTGTCTTCAAACGGAAAAATCCCCTCCAATGTCATCCCCGTATGTTCCGGCTGTTTCACAAAGCACATCAGAAGCAGATGTTCATGCCAGTTCAAAAGCTGTGGCGCAATGTAATCTGCCTCCTCATAAAATGCATTCCGGTCTAACCTGTATTCCGGTGTCCGGTCTGCCGCGTTCTGAAGCAGGATTTCCTGATGCCGGTTCCTGTAACAGAAATAAACGGTTCCCCGGTAAGCCGCGTCAGAAAGCTCTCCCAAGTAATCGTTACACAAAAGAACCGGTCTTACCGCCTGTCCCCCCTCCAACAGGACCCGGTAGACCTGATTCCTGAACGGATATAATGCCATACTTTTATTCTGCCCTGAAAAATAAATGCTGCGCACACTTTCACCCCCGCTTCTAAAAACTGCACGAAACAGACAGCCATGCCCACAAGGGATTTACAGCCCCTTTAGGCTGCCCGAAATTCAAATCCTGCATTACTTTTATTTATATGGTAGCAAACCGGAAAAAATGACATAAGATAATGTAAAACAAGAAAAGAGGATACTGATATGGCAAATAAAACAAATGGCTGTGGCAGCCGGATCGTCAGTAATGCAGTAGCAAACCAGCCTGCAGGCTGTATGGATGTCTGTGTAAATCCCATCTGCGGAAGCCCGTCCGTATTAAGCCTGATGGCACCGCTCATTTATGATGAAATCGGCATCAATCTCTGCACGACCTTTGACCTCGGAACCGATATTTCTGCGGAATACCCCACTGCAGCAAAGGCAAATATCCAGGTCATTGATGTTGCTTATGAGTATGGAGAAGGCAATGTGGAAATTTCCCCAATCATCGGCAGGCCGAACTGCTATCAGGTAACACTGACCAATCTGACCGCAAATTTTGCAATGAATCTTTTTGATACGGACTGCCGCCTGTTAGGAACCATTTACCCAACTGCAGTGTATCTTCCACCAACGGTCACAGACAGGACCTTTAATGAGGATACGAACCCGACCGCAGTAACACTGGAGATTTTTGCCCCTTACGGACTTTCCTTCAACACCACAGGGGATACCCCTGCATATGCGTTGAATTATATTGGTTTTGAGCCGGAAAACAATGCCGTAAGACAGGGCCTGAACCTTTTTGCACTTCCAAAACTGTTAGGCTTTGACCTGACGGATGACACTGCGACCGTCGGTATTACCTTTGTATTGCAGAGTCTGTATTATGCAGGATACAATGTGGAAAGTGCCGGAAAAATCCAGACGCCAAAGGGCAGTATTGTTGCACCGGATGATACGGACTGCCTGCGCTTCGTGGCCGGTGATCTGTTAGACCTGGCAATCAAGCCTCTGCGTTTGGGTCCGCCTGCCTGTGAGGAAAACCTGAAAAAAGACTGCAGCGAATCCCAGGGCTGCGGCACCTGCCCGGACACCAGCTTCCCATCCAACGGAAACGGCTGTGGATGTAACCAGAACAATTCCATGCCAAATACAGGCGGCTGCGGATGTAACCAGAACAATTCCATGCCAAATACA
>CADBMP010000295.1 GCA_902795775.1 uncultured Lachnospiraceae bacterium
AGATGCACCTATTTTAAAAGTTCCTTTTGAAAATCCGAACTGGTCTGCAGTATATGTCTTTTTTGATACTTTTAAAGAAATGCTCTGACTTTTCTGTGTTACAGGCTTTTCCGTAGCTTCCGGCTCTTCCGTAGCTTCCGGCTCTTCCGTAGCTTCTGGCTCCTCCGTAGCCTGTGGTTCTTCTGTAGCCTCTGTGCTTTCCTCAGCCAATACTGTACCCCTCTGATTTGGTACTGCCCCTAACAGCAATGCACTGCATAAGCTAACTGCCACTACTCGTTTCCATAATTTTTTTCTCATGTCCTTTGACCTCCTAAATCTATGATTTTTCTAAGTATAAAACGAAATAAAAACAACTCATTCTGTCATTTTTATTACAACTCCTACATTATAGCTGATAACTTCTATTTTGTCCACTTTTTTCTTCTATTTTGGACAAAAATCTATTTATCCAAAGAAATCGAGGTGAATCATATGGCAGAAAGAGTAAATCAGCACCGTAATCCCATCGTGGGGACAAATATACGCAGGCTCAGGAAAGAACGAAAGATGAAAGCAGTAGATGTCATCGCACAGCTACAATTAAGAGGTGTCTACGTGACCACTGGCATCTTTAGCAAGGTGGAACGTGGGTATAATAACCCAAGCGTTGACATGCTGATTGCACTGACAGAAATATTCAAGTGCGATTTTAACGCTTTTTTTGAAACACAAAAAAATGACTGACCTTGCAGACAGCAGATATCAGTCATTTTGTATTTTTTTCAGATAATTTCTGTGCCCTGTCTTTTCTGTGGCAGGGCACAGTACATTTGCCATTTCATTCAGACAGACAGGATTCTGCCATGTAAGACCATTTCATGTATCACAGCTTCGCCACGATGACTTTCTTTCCCTGTCCTTTATTCTTGAACAGCACGTGATAAGGCTTGATTTTTTTCTTCGGAACTTTGATGGTGCAGTCATGGACTCCTTTTAACGCATCTTTCCCTACCACTTTCAATATCAGAGAGTATACGATGATTTTCGCTAACTTTTTGCACTGTCTGAATGCCCCGTAACCAATCTCCCTCACCTGACTGTTTATCACGACTTCTTTCAGGTTGACACAGTTTTCCAATGCACTTGCTCCGATGGAAATTTTCACTGCAGCTCCCCATGCCGTATCTCCATCCATATTGAGGAATCCGCCTTTTTTCGCCTTGCCTAGAGTTAATTTTTTCAGCTTTTTGCAGTTCTTAAAGCAGGCTTTTCCAATGCTCTGCGTGGAAGCAGGAAGTGACACACTGCTTAATTTCCCACAGTCACTGAATGCGCTGTCCGAAAGCGTTTTTACTTTTTTTGAAAAGGTCACATTTTTCAGGTTGCTGCATTTCTGGAATGCTCTTTTTCCCACTTTTTTTATATTATCCCCCATGGAGAGCTTCGCCACGGTTTTATTCGACTTCATGGCATCATCCGCAATCGCCGTTACCTGATATGTATTTCCGTCAGCCGGCTTGATGCTTTTTGGGATAGAAAATTCTTTTTCCGTCGTGGTAATCTTTTTGGCTGTTACGTTGCTTCCACTGTCTACCTCATACGGAATCGTGGTTTCTCCCGTAGCAGTTTTTTCATGCGTGGTAATATCTGTTACCTTACCATTGGCATCTATAGAAACCTCGGAACCTTTTTTCGTGCCGTTCTTATTCTCTTTTTCATAAGAAAGATCCTTACTGCCGTCAGGATACTCCTTTGTGACCTCCGTTTCCTTACTGCCATCCCCATACTCTCTGGTGGTCGTGGTTTCCTTGCTGCCATCCTCATTTTCTTTCGTTTCCGTGTTTTCCTTTACATTTTCATCTGCATCATTCACAGGAGTCCCTTTCAGCGTAGAGACAATCTGGACAATGCTATGCGTTTCATCTACGGATACAATCTTAAAATCGGAAGTATAAGATTCACTATGTTCCTTGTTTGAAATACTTCCTTTGTAAACTGCATAAGGTGCTACTGAATTTGTATTTGTATTTACTACATCAAAATTTAATTGTATGTACTCTGAAACATTTGGATACAGAGAACTTTCTTCTTCTGCTAATTTATGTGTTACTCTATTCTTTCCATAACCTATATTTTCTCCATTTAAATAATAAACACCACTATCTCGATTAGTAGTATCGTCTAAAAATGTATACCTGTTCAGACCATTCTTTTCATCAAAAACGAACCTGCCATATTGAGAAGTATCTCTTTCGTATTGTATATTATCTTCTGTTGCTATAAAGCCCTTATTATTTGTCTTTTCTCCGAAAAGGGATGTCCCCGGCACCGGATCCCCGTTTACATCTACCACCTGATATTTTATATGATGCTCCAATTCATATTTATCAAAGTCGAAGAAATAATTATTCAGATGACTTACATATCCACCACCATATTTGTATTCCTCCGCATAGGATGGTGTAATATTTTCATCAGTCGCTGCCTTCCCCTCATAATACTTATCGTTAAACTGATCTGAACAAAGACAGGTAAAACCGTTCGGAATATCTCCAAGCTTTGCAAATTCTTCTTTATGGTTAGAGAAAAACCTTTCCATGCTGGCATCCAATTCTTCAGGATTAAGATAATAATCAGCCGCAGTGACTTTATTTTCCAAATCACCATTATATACATTGTAAATAATCGTTCTTGGAATCTGACGGAATTCAAGACAAAAGCCGGAAATGATATTATCTATAGCACCACTATTCCTGCAAGCCTTACCAGCTTTAAACTTGTAGGTTAAACTCGTATAATAGTCCGCACTGTCTGTATCAGAATATGTGGAATGTACTTTTGTACCCCTGACAAATTTATACATTACTCCGGTACCGGCATCACGCCCAAAATTATAACTATTGCAGAAGTAATACCCCTTTGGCGCAGTAAAGGTGTATTCTATATCGCCGCTGCCTGCTGAATATGCCTCATAATCCCCATAGAAATTAGGCATATTCTTAGGTGCCCCCTCATCAGGTACATTATGACCGTAACCTGTATTCTGGTATATATCATCTCCATTTTCCCAGCGGCCTGTAAAAGAACCTGATGGATTAAGCCATAAAGTCTCATACCATGGTCCAACAATAAATCGATTTCCATTAACATATTGATAAACCACTACAAACGGTATCTGGTCCGGATGATTCACCGGATCATACTTTAATGCACCTTTTTTCCAGATCATGGAACCATCCTCATCATCCTTCAGTGGCTCTGTGTCACCAGCCAAGGTACCCCATGCAGATACATGAGCCATATTAAGATTCAGGCAGGTAACTACCTGCAGAGCAGCCAAAAAGCCTGCTAAAATTCTCTTACTGCGTTTCATTTACTTCTCTCCTTTCTTTTTGCCCTTTTACCGGACAAGCATTATCTATTATAATGTCTAACTTCTATTTTGTCTACTTTTTTGGCTTTTACACGAGCATCCTGCCATGTATTGCTGCAAGCTTTGATGCTTTAACCCTGCCACTCACATAACCCATCCTGATCCTTACGAAACACAAACCCGTGTGAAATCCCATGTACTGCCCACAATCGGCTCTCGATCAGTCTCACTTCATCTGGTGTGATACCATCTTCTATTCCATTCTTATCTTTTTTGCAGACAAATATATTTCCACCAAATACTGTGAGCAGATTTCCACTCTCATCATATAAAGCCCTGTTCAGCGGAAGTCCCATGACAGCCCCCTCCCGGTTCGCTATGACGGAAAGTTCATCCGTTATGTTTATTTCCTCCATCCACTCCTTATCAATCGAAAGTTCTGAAAATAAATGTTCCGAAAATTTTTCTAAATATCCCTTGAACTGCAATCCATCTTCACCCACTCTAAGTATATAAACATTACCATTCATCAAATCCACTCCTCTATTTTCAAATTTTTATTTAAAGGAAAAGCCCATCACCATTTATTACTCTAACTATAGAAAATTGCAAGATATTTTTTCATCCTACACAGCAGGAATCCTATTCTTTGTTACACACGTTTGGTTTAATCGTTATGAGTTTGTGCTGAGCAGGATGCCCGAAACCCCTTTGCCCCTGTGAGCGTTCGTGAGGGGCTGTGTCGGACTTTTCAGGCACAAACGCAGAAGTACCCCATCATGCATCAAAAACGCCTAAATGGGGCGATTTCAAAACCCACCAAGAAACACCCGAACCACCCAAGACCGAACCCAGAAGCCAGCACCAAGATACGACCAAAACGACACAAGATACGACCTTTTTCAGACAAAAGAAAAAACCACTGACTTATTAACAGCCAGCGGTCTCATCATTATAGATTTCAAAAGAATCCCCCGTTTTCTTGTGACAGGTCATCAGGACTTGATTCTTCATCACTTAAATCAGAGTTTTCAGATTCATCTTCTGGTTCTGAATAGTCATCTGATGCAGCATCACTGTCTGATTCAGATTCTCCATCAGCTTCTTCAACAGATACCTCATCAGAGTCACTATCAGAATCATCGGATACCCCATCAGTACCATCAGAATCATCAGATACCCCTAAGATGTTGCAGCCCTCAACCTCAAAGAACTCCTCGAAAGCAGATACCAGTGCATTCAAACGCTTCTCCGTCTTTTCACGCTTGACATTGCCATTTCCCATCCCCTCTGCATATGCCTCATTTTCATGAG
>CADBMP010000296.1 GCA_902795775.1 uncultured Lachnospiraceae bacterium
GTTTTTTGCACACGCCTTTTGTGCATAACAGAGTTGCTAAAGCATCTGAAAGATGCTTTGCAACTCTTAAGACAAATCCGCTTGCGGATTTGTTATGTCATCCCTTTAACCAGCTTTCCACGTCAAAACACCGTATATTGGTCCACATCCTGGATATTCTCTGGTTCGCCTCTTTCGAGTAGCATTTCATAACAGCGCACCGTCCGATGACCTCCTCCGGTGGATACTGTGCAAAAAGCTGCCTGCCAAGCTGTGCCTTTTCCACCGTCAGGCAATATTTGGAATCCTCTGTGCCTTCCCCGGAATTCCCGGCAAAGAAATAATCCAAAGGATATT
The DNA here is from genome assembly GCA_902795775.1 of uncultured Lachnospiraceae bacterium. Classification (GTDB taxonomy): domain Bacteria; phylum Bacillota; class Clostridia; order Lachnospirales; family Lachnospiraceae; genus Butyribacter. The sequence continues at coordinate 337 of CADBMP010000296.1, forward strand.
CTGCGGTATCCTCCTCATCCTCCTCCGCTCCGTAGCAGTAATCCAGATATTCAAACACCGTATCATCATTCCCGCCGGAAATCGCAGAAGTATAGCCGATATAATACATATTCCGCACCACATTATCCGGTCTGGAGATAAAATTTACAAACGCCTCTGCTGCCCTCTTTTTTCTCGAATCATCCGCAATGCCCTTTTTTAACATACACCAGCCATCGAACCACAGATTCGTACACTCCTCCGGAATCGCATAAGAAAGCTCCACTCCGTCCTCTTCCGCCTGGTCGAGCGTATAAACGGCATCTCCCGACCACTGCATATTAGCGACGACCTTTCCGGTGATCATATCCGCCTTTCCACTGTCCGTTTCCAGAGAATACGCATTTTCCCGCATCTTCGATAAAATCTCTTCTGCCTGCTCCACCGTCTCCTGACTGGTATCGTTCATCACCTCTGCCAGCTTTTTACTGTACTGCGCATCCTTCCGGAAACTATCCGACTGAATCTTATCCGCGTTTAAAATCCCAAGGGCGATGAAATAAGAATCCCGCACCCCGTCCTTCATGGTAATGCGCTTCGCAAACTTCGGATTCATCAGCATATCCCAGTGTGTGATCTCATCTTTTTTTACATATTCCGGATTGTACACAAGTCCCATCGTCCCCCACATATATCCGGCACCATACTTTTCCAATGACTCCCCATTCATGGAAAGTTCCTTAAATACAGAAGAAATATAAGGCGATACTCCCTTTGCATAATAATTTGTTTCCTTTTTCTGATCAAAAAATTCTTCTGAATACGGCTCTAATTTTTTCTCTTCCATGAATTTCATAATCATATATTCGGAAGGACAGACTAAATCAAATGTATTTCCAAGCACCAACTGATTGTAAAGGTCCTCATTGGTCCCATACGTCGAATACTCTACCCTGATTTTTTCCCCGTACATCGTTTTATACCAGCTGCAGAAATCCTCCACCAGACTGTTTTTCCCGAAAATCTTTTTTCCATCCGAAAGCTCGATTTTCTCATCGTCCGCCCACTCCCCTTCGTCAATATACTCCTCACAATTCGCGATACGGAGTACCAGCGTGGAGTCTTCTTTTTTCCCACAGCCGGCAGCTGTCATGGCAAATGCACCCACACATACGACGAGGAAAAGCAGATTTTTTAAAGAAACACCTTTCCTGAATTTCCTGCTCTTTCTCACACCCGATGCCCGATTTTCACCATTTGGAAGTATATTTGCAGAAACCACAAAAAAAACGACGACAAAAAATATCAATGTAGATAACGCCCAAAGCGCCGTCTTGATTTCCGTCCTGGAGCCTTTCGTCGCATTGACCACATAAGTACTGATGGTATCAAATACCGCCGGCTTTGTATAAGTCGTTATAAAATAATCATCCAGGGTCAATGTTATGGATGTCATAAACCCGGAGAGTACGCCCGGAAAAAGCTCTGGAAACACTACCTTAAAAATTGCCCGAAGCGGAGTGCACCCTAAATCAAGTGCTGCCTCATACAGATTCGGGTCCATCTGTTTTAACCTTGGCGTCACAGAAAGGTACGCAAAAGGCGTACACAAAGAAGTAAGCCCTAAAATCAATGGCAGATACGTATCCTTATCCAGTCTTAAAAAAACAATCAAAAGCACACACACCGAAAATCCGGTCACAACATCCGCATTGATGACGGGAATCTGGTTCACGACTTCCACCCCATGCCGGAGTCCGCGCCTGCTGTAAAAAAGACCAAGAGCCCCCAGGGTTCCGAGTGCTGTAGCAAGAATGGACACACCAAGTGCCAGAATGATATTGCCTAAAATCATGTTTTTTAACTCCGGCAAAGTAAAAAGCGTTTTAAAATTATGAAGGGAAAAACCACGTATCGCACCGATTGTCGTGGATTTCGTAAAACTATATACGACTAAAATCAGAATCGGGAGATATAAAAACAGTAACACAAACAAAAGCACAAAACATGCTGCTCCTTTTTTTTTCAACTATACCGCCCCCTTTTCCTGAAGTTTTTTCTTAAATGCCTCTCTCTTTGCACTCTTCTTTTTGGATGCCTTGGAATTGAATGCAGAAATTCCAAAGACAAGCAGCAGAATCACCGAAATCACAGCGCCATTATGCCAGTCATACGCACTGAAATAACTTCCAATCAGGCTTCCCATGATAAAGGTGCTGTTATATACCATATCGAGTACCACGTAATTTGTCATCGCAGGTAAAAATACCATGGACACCCCGCTGAGCACACCGGGCATGGACATCGGAACGATAAGCCTGAAAAAAATCTGCCGCGGCTTCGCTCCCAGATCTGCCGCGGCCTCCAGTACCTGCTCATCTATTTTCGAGATGGCATTATAGAGCGGCATAATCATAAACGGCAGAAAATCATAGGTCATACACAGAATCGTGTTAAAAAACGGATGGAATGCCAGATTCCCTTCGAACAGGCTAAGCACCTCTTTCAGTGCCGTAATCCGGAGCGTGAAGTTAATCCACATAGGCATCACAAAAAGAATCAAAAGCACACCCGCTTTCGAAAATGGTCCTCTGGCAAGGATATATGCGACAGGATATGCCAGAAGAAGGCAGGCTGCCGTAGTAAAAAGCGCAATCACCAGACTGTAAACAAGTGTCCCTATTGCCTTTCGGTTCTGGAAAAAGTGGAAGAAATTTTCCATCGTAAATTTCCCGTCTTCTCCGGTAAATGCATAGTAGCAGATGACCAAAAGCGGCAGCACTACAAGTACCACCATATAAAGTATATAAGGAAGCGCAAGCCTGCTTCTCGTATCCTTCATAAGCGTTTTCCTCTCTTATTCAAAAATTTCCCGAACCTAAAGCAGTTTATACTGAATCTTCTCCTCCGGAATCACCACACTGACATAATCCTCTATATTCCACAGATAATCGTCATCTGCATAATAGTCGATTTCATTTTTACTTCTCACAATATAGCTGTAATGGTCTCCCTTATAAATAATCGAAATGATATGCCCCTGCACGATTCCTTCATCCGGAATATCCGAAAGATCGGACGCATTCGGATCAAAGTAAGCATCTATCTTCCTTCCCTCTACATGGAGTATTTCTCCATTTTTCCCATAGAGCACCCCATCCCGCTCCAAAGAACCCGGAAACAATCCGGTCAGATCCAGCCGGATAGAAAAATCCACAAAACGGATACGTAACTCTTCGTCGATTACTCCCGTAAAATGATTTTTGTGGATATTGTACGGAACCACATGAATCCCCTCTGGATCGATGGAAATCCCTACTTCCGTGCCTTCCCGGATTTCTTTCTGGCTCTGTGCAGTAAACTCATTTTTTCCATGCATGATTAAAATTTCATAATAAATCCCCTTAAATATGGACGAAGACACCATTCCTGACAACATCCCCTCATCCGGTTTTACGATATGCACATTTTCCGGACGCACAATGGCCTCAATCTTCGTTCCCACTGGATA
>CADBMP010000297.1 GCA_902795775.1 uncultured Lachnospiraceae bacterium
AAAAACAAGCTCCCCATCATTGACAAAAATTTCCACAATCGAACAGTCAATCAGAACCCTAAGCTTATGAATTTCCTGTATCTTTGCTTTTCTCAGTTTTCTTCCAAGTCCGCTCTCTCCTGAAAATGAAAGAGAAATTTCATCCTCCTTACATTCTACCACACATTCGGGTCCTATGAAAAGACTTCCTGACAAATTTTTTCCTTCTAAAATGAAATCTATGGAAATATCTTCAAAAGAAAACTTTTCTCCCGGAATAACCGGAATTTCTTTCTTCCGGTAAGCCTCTAATTCCCTGACCGGAATCTGCAGGATTTTCCCGTCTGAATAAACCAGCTCTCTCGGAACCGTCATCATATGCTGCCATTCATCCGAAGGCATACGGCTCTTATAATCCGCATCCGGCATTCCTGCCCAGCCAATCAGAATCCGCCTGCCTGCCTCATCCTCAAAGGTCTGAGGGGCATAAAAGTCAAAGCCCATATCCCATTCAATAAATTCATCAGATCCTTTGATAAAATAACCGGATTGATAAATATTCTGATAACGGTATTCCTCTGCCTCCAGGCCCTGTGGTGAAATAGAAAGGACTTCCTGCTTTTCCTCCCCTCCGCCTATTTCAAAAATATCCGGACACTCCCACATATAACCAAAGGTTTCTTCTGTTGTATATGTGTGGTCATAGACAAAGCTTTTCAAATCCTCAGAACGATAAATGAGGATTGCTCCTTTGTCCCCTTTGCCATTTCCATTTAATCTGGCTCCCAATACCATGTAATACATCCCGTCTTTTTTATAGATTTTTGGATCCCTTACATGACAGGTACAATTCTCAGGATAATCTGCATTGGAAAGCAGCAGCGTTTTTTCTGAAAAATGGATTCCATCTTTTGAAGAAAAGGTAATCTCATTCGCACCACGCCCGGAATAAATATAATCATGCTCTCCCGGCTCTTTTACGTTTCCTGTATAAAAAAAGTGCATTACACCATCCTCGACCCATGCAGAACCAGAATAAACACCATCCTTGTCAAACTCCTCGTCCGGAAGAATTGGTGCTCCCTGATACTCGAACCGCACAAGATCCTTGCTGATATAATGCCCCCACGCTTTCATTCCTCCGTCCGGATTCAACGGAGAATACTGAAAAAATACATGATACGTCCCCTGAAACTGACACAGACCATTCGGATCGTTCAGCCATCCGACCGGCGGCATCAAATGAAATGCTGCCCGGTAAGGAGATTCTTTTACAGAAGGAATAAGCTTTTCCTCTGCATCTTTTACTTTTTTTGCAATTTCTTCCCCTAACTGATTCATAGATACCCTCCTGTTCGTTTTACTTTAAAATTTCCAAAAATATCTCCGGCAGGACTCCGCACCTGCAGCGCAGGTTTCGCTGCTCTTGAATTTCGTACAGTGCGTCCCCCTCTTACTGAGCCTGTAAAATCTGCACTGCCTGCATGGAAGGCTTTGGAGACTGAAAAGTAAAACCTACAATACTCACGAGTGGTTCCCTATCCCACCCGTGAGTACACATTTTACCTTTTATCCCATTTTACTCCAGGCTGCCGGTCCCGGAAAATCAAACCTTCATCAGCAGCTCTCCATGACGAATGGCTCCCGCATCCTTTTTCCAGAGATTATCATACTCATCAGAATTTGTAATGATAACCGGTGTCGTCAAGTTATATCCTGCATTTTTAATTCCATTCATATCGAATTCCAGCAGCAGGTCGCCTTTTCTCACGCTCTGCCCGTTTGAAACATGAGCTGTAAAGAATTTACCATTCAGCTCTACCGTATTGATACCAACATGAATCAGCATCTCCATGTCACCCTGGGATAATCCCAATGCATGCTTTGTATCATAAACCATATCTACTGTTCCGTCAAAAGGTGCATAAACCTTTCCCTCACTTGGCACAACTGCCATTCCGTCTCCAAGCACCTTTGCTGCAAAAGTATCATCCGGTACATTTTCCATAGCGATTGCTTCTCCGGAAAGAGGACTAAAGATTTCTCCCTTTGCAGAAGTACTTGCAGAAGATGACCCGGCACTGCCTGCTGACGGTGCTGCTTCCTCCTCATCCTTATGGAGAATCCATGAAACTGCAAATGAAACGCCTGCAGCCACTAACATTACTAAAAGATAACCAAACGTATTATTTGTTGTAATCAGGAATCCGAAAATACCGGTAATTCCATATGCACTTGCCCATACACCTGTAATTCCTGCA
>CADBMP010000298.1 GCA_902795775.1 uncultured Lachnospiraceae bacterium
AAAAATACCAGTGTGGACAGGTGAAAAAAATTGCCATTGCTTACGATTTCCAGGTGTTAGAACATATAGAAACGGAAAGCTTTGACAGAAAGGTGGATATGATTGTTACGGATAAAAGGGTCATTGCGTAACTGTTTGTTTTCATGTTCCATTACAGTTCACATATGCGTGCGGCCTGTAACAGCACGAAACCATTAAAAATCGTACTCGTTAATAGAATTCATTCTTTGGCACGTCAGGGAGATGAAGCTTAACCTATGGCAATGACCTTTTTTTATTTCACAATTTGTTCATATATGAAACACAGGTTGTTCAAAATTGGCTCCTAAAATAATGCTTGTAAAAACAAAGACAGACAATATGGGATGATACCTTCCGGATGGTTTAAAAAAAGAAAAATGTCAGGAGGGCAGGCCCGGAGACAATACAGGCATTTTTGAAAGGGGCGATTTTTTATGACAAAAAAAGATTTAATCAGGATGACGACATGTGCAGCACTTTTTGGACTGGTGGGAGGCGCAACGTTCCAGGGCGGGACGTATCTGTATCATCAGATGGGAGAACAGAGGGTGATAGAGTCTGCAAAGGAGAACAATGAGGAAACCGCGAAAATCCAGACCACGACACTTTCTTCCACAATCACTACAGATTCATCTTCTGAAAGCGGAGTATCAAAGATTGCAGAAAATGTACTTCCTTCTATTGTAGCGATTGATGTGGTGGCAGAGACAACATCGCAGGATTTCTTTGGAAGAACGTATAGTCAGGAATCCAGCGGAAGCGGTTCCGGAATTATTGTGGCACAGAATGGAAATTCTCTTTACATTGCCACAAATAACCATGTGGTGGCAGATGCCAAAAAGGTAACGGTAAAATTCAATGATGACAGTTCTTATGAGGCAGAAGTAAAAGGAACGGATTCAGATTCTGATTTGGCAGTCGTCAGTATTAAAATGAGCAAATTGAGCAGTGATACCATGAAAAATATCAAGGTTGCCACGCTCGGTGATTCAGATAAGGTCAAGGTGGGAAATCAGGCGATTGCCATTGGTAACGCACTTGGTTACGGGACTTCTGTGACGGTCGGCTACATCAGCGCAAAGGACCGCGAAATCAATGCAGAGGATTCGACCATGAAGGTGCTGCAGACAGATGCTGCCATCAATCCAGGAAACAGCGGCGGCGCTTTGGTGGATGCAAACGGTGCAGTCATTGGAATCAATTCTGCAAAGTTAGCAGATACACAGGTAGAGGGCATGGGCTTTGCAATTCCGGTATCTACTGCCATACCAATCATCAATGATATCATGAATGCAGAAAAGCTTTCTGAGGAGGAACAGGGATATTTAGGGATTAAAGGTACGGATGTTGAGGAAGAATATACGAAATATTATAATATTCCAAAGGGAATTTATGTGAAAGAAGTGACGGAGGGTTCTCCGGCTGCAGCTGCCGGATTAAAGACCGGTGATGTGATTGTGAAATTCGGGGACAGGGAAGTGCTTTCCATGGCAGGACTTCAGGAACGGCTCTCCAAGACAAAGTCAGGAAGTAAGGTTCAATTGGTGGTAAAGCGTTCTGATGATGGGGAATATAAGGAAAAAACAATGACGGTAACACTTGGAAGCAGGAAACAGGCTGTTTCTGATTCCCAAAAAGAAGACGCACAGGAGAATGACGTGCAGGAGAACAATAGACAGGAGAATGAAAACAGCCGCAGACCGGAAGAAAAATCCGGGCAACGTGGTGATTCCGGGGAAAATAACAGGCAGTCCGGTGATGATTTCTTTGGAAACTTTTTTGGAGACTTTTATGGGAATTAAGCTTTACATTTTATATATCCTGTGATATAGTATAAAAGTTGATAAGTACCGGTTTATATTTCCACTGCTCAGGAGATGGAGTCTCCGACCCTTCCTTAGTGGCAGGAGAAAAGCCGGCAGAAATTTTATTTCAAAAAAGGAGGATTTCAGGATGATTAGTAAAGAAAAGAAAGCAGAGCTGATTAAGGCATACGGACGTAAGGAGGGGGATACCGGTTCTCCGGAAGTACAGATTGCCATTCTTACGGAGCGTATCCGCGAGCTTACCGAGCATTTAAAGGTAAATAAAAAGGATCATCATTCCAGACGTGGTATGTTGAAAATGATTGGTCAGAGACGTAATCTTTTAGCTTATCTTCAGAAGAAAGATCTGGAAGCTTATCGTTCTTTGATTGAAAGATTAGGATTAAGAAGATAATCAAAAAAGAAAATACCTGATGAAAGAAAAAGAGTTTTGCGCAGGCAAGGCTCTTTTTTTCTTGATTCTCAAATATTTTCATGTTATACTGTTCTTTGTGTGCAGGTTTGTTTCCGAGACTTCTGAAAAGTTCATCTGTCAAGATGGTTTTTTCAGTTGTTTCGGCTGTATGCCTGCATTCATAGATGACAGAATAGGACAGATTATGGAAAGGAGATAGGGATATGGCATATAAAACATATTCTATGGAATTAGCAGGAAGAACACTCTCAATGGATATTGGACGGGTGGCAAAGCAGGCGAATGGTGCTGTGCTCATGCATTATGGAGATACCACGGTGCTTTGTACGGCAACGGCATCAGAAAAACCAAGGGAGGGAATTGATTTTTTCCCTTTGTCGGTAGAATTTGAAGAAAAAATGTACTCTGTCGGGAAAATACCGGGAGGATTTAACAAAAGGGAAGGAAAGGCTTCCGAAAATGCGGTGCTTACGGCCCGCGTGATTGACCGCCCAATGCGCCCTTTATTTCCAAAGGATTACAGGAATGATTGTTCTTTAAATAACCTGGTACTGGCAGTAGATCCGGAGTGCCGTCCGGAATTAGTGGCAATGATCGGTTCTGCGGTAGCGACCAGCATTTCC
>CADBMP010000299.1 GCA_902795775.1 uncultured Lachnospiraceae bacterium
AAAGGCAGCAGCACTGGGCATCCTGTTTGCGCAGACCATTCATACAGTGGCAGCAAAAAAATACAAAGCTCCATTTTACAGGGTATATTCTTCCATGGCACTTAGGGATAATATTTTAGCAAAGGAAAGTTATTTTATTGTGGAAATCAAATCTTTAAAAAGAATCCTTGATGCGGAGCATGCTTCAAATATTCCGGTGTTCTGCTTTGTGGATGAAATCCTGCGTGGAACCAATACGGTAGAGCGGATTTCTGCATCCTCCGTACTTTTGGAATTTTTGGCAGGCAGACAGGTGATGTGCATGGCGGCGACGCATGATATTGAGCTTTCCCGTATGTTAGAAGGCAGGTTCGAGAATTATCATTTTGAAGAACAGGTAGAAAAGGGGGATGTCCTGTTTGATTACCGGTTGAAGAAAGGGGCGGCAAAGAGCAGGAATGCGATACTTCTGATGGAAAGTCTCGGTTTTGGGCAGGCACTTACAGAGCGTGCACAGCAAAGAGCAGAAAATTTTTTAAAGACCGGGGAATGGCATTGAATAAGAAGAACCATTTTGTGCAATAATCTAAGAAAGAGAGTGTTATGATGTACTGGCACAAAATGGGAGGTAGAATATGAATCAGATGTGGAAATATGTTCTGGCAGGAGCTGCTGTACTGGCGTTGATTTTTGGCATGAATTTGTTTACTTATAAGAGGGCAATCGGTGAAGTGGAGGAAATGCAGACAGATTATGAAAATCGTGTTTCCGAGCAGGTGGAGGTCCAGGTGGCCAAAGCAATGGAAAAGGAACGGGAGAAGGAAGCTCTGGAGAATATTACAGAGGAGGAAAGTACGGAAGATGTAATGAACGGACAGGAGGAGTCCCTTGACATCAATACCATTTATCAGATACAAAAGTATGATGCAGTAAAAGATACCACAGAGACAGATTATGAAACGCTTCCGGAGGAGATGGTGGGATTCACCAGAAAGGACATGGATGATTATTGTAAGGAGTACATGGAACAGGTTCCTGCAGAAGAATATCTTCTGGGTCTTCAGAGCACGGGGGTCGTTTCTTTTTCTCATGATCGTCTGGTGGTAAAAAAGGTATATGACGGCTCAAAAGTGAAATATAAGTATTATCTGATTGCTGTGGAGGGGGAAGTTGTCATTTATTATGGAGATAAAAAGACCGTTTATGAATATACGGGAATTGAAACAGGGAAACTTGCAAAGGAAGAACAGAATAAATTAAAGCGTGGCATTGAAATTCGTGATGACAATGAGCTTTACAGTATTCTGGAAAATTATTCGTCTTAGAAACCGAGCAAGTGCATTGGCATGGAGGATTCATGTGCAAAGAGCAGCACAGAAATGAGGATGTTTATGAGAAGTACAGAAGTTTTGATTATTGGCGGCGGCGCAGCAGGCATGGTTGCTGCCATTGAAGCAGCAAGGGCTGGAAAAAAAGTGCTTATACTGGAAAAAATGAAACGCCTGGGCAAAAAGCTTTTAGCCACAGGAAATGGAAGATGCAATTATACGAATTTTGTGCAAAAGAAAGACTGTTACCGGGGAGAGGATTCTAAAAAGGCATTTGAGGCGGTGGAACGGTTCGGATTTTCGGATACTGTGGAATGGTTTAAAGAAATCGGGGTCTTACCGGCACAGAGGCAGGGATATTTTTATCCGGCCTCGTTTCAGGCGGTGTCGGTGCTCCATGCATTGGAAAGGGAGCTTCAACGGTTGAAGGTAGAAATCCATACAGAAGAAACGGTACTGTCCATATCAGCAGGGAATGGGAAACCGGGCTTTGCCGTAAATACGGACAAGTCTTCTTATCTGGCAAAAAAGCTTCTGGTCTGTACAGGCGGAAAGGCAGCACCTGTACATGGGAGCTCCGGGGACGGATATCTTTTTGCAAGTGCCCTGGGGCATACGGTGGTTCCGCCGCTTCCGGCACTGACTTCCCTTGTTTTGGACGGAAACTTTATGAAAGAGTGGGCAGGAAACCGGCTGCAGGGGCGGGTCTGGCTTATTAGTGGAGCAGGTGGAGAAATTGCAGGGGATGAAGGGGAAATCCAGCTGGTGGATTATGGGATTTCCGGAATCCCGGTATTTCAGGTCAGCCGTTTTGCGGCAAAAGCACTGGAAGAAAAAAAAGAGGTCTTTTTGGGAATGGACAGTATGCCTGCATATTCTTACGAAGAGCTGTATCGTGAGCTTATCCGCAGGAAAGAGCGGGCTGGAGAGGTTTATTCGGCAGGGGATTTATTAGAAGGAATGCTGCCGGATAAATTGATAAAGGTAATCTTAAAGCTTTCTTCCGTTTCTGTGAAAGAACCGGCGGAAAGGCTGGGGGAGAGGAAACTGCACGGGATTCTAAAAATGATCAAGGAGTTCAGGGTACGTGTAAAGGCAGTCAGTGGTTTTGAAAAAGCACAGGTCTGTGCTGGCGGGATTCCTTTGGAAGAAATTGAAATGGAAACCTTTGCATCAAAAATCGTAAAAAATCTTTTTTTTGCGGGAGAGGTACTGGATGTGGATGGAATCTGCGGAGGTTATAATTTACAGTGGGCGTGGACCAGCGGGATTTTAGCAGGGAGGCATATATAAAATGTTGATAATGGATCAGTTAAAAATCGGGCTTTTGGAAGCAGCAGAAAAAATTCCGGGCGAGCTTTTGAAACGGGGCGTAATTGGAACAGAGGAGGAGCTCCTGATAAAAACGGAGGCAGCAAAAAAGCTTAGGATTTCCACAGAGGAAATAAAGAAATTTCAAGTGCTGAAAAAATCAGTAGATGCCAGAAGAAAGGATGCACTGTTTTTGGTGTATCAGATACAGTTTGTACATAAAAATGAAATGGGGCTTTTAAAAAAGCAGAAAAAAGGAAATATAAGGATTGTGAAACAGGAAAACGGACAGATTCCGGGGAGAGGGAATCATGGCTATCAGATAAAACGCAGGATTTTTGTGACAGGCTTTGGTCCGGCAGGCATGTTCGCAGCACTTACCCTGGCAAGGGCAGGATTGTCACCGGTCGTGATAGAGCGTGGCATGGAGGCGGAAAAAAGACAGGCGTGTGTGGAGCATTTCTGGAAAACGGGAGAGCTTCACCCGGAGTCCAATGTACAGTTCGGAGAAGGGGGAGCAGGTACGTTTTCCGATGGCAAGTTAAATACCATGGTGAAGGATAAGACTGGAAAGAACCGGCAGGTATTGGAAACTCTTGTGGAGTTCGGGGCTCCACCGGAAATCCTGTATTTACAGAAACCTCATATTGGGACCGACCGGTTAAGGGAAGTGGTCGTCAATATACGGAAGGAAATTCTGCGTCTGGGCGGAGAGGTCTTTTTTGAAACAAAGCTTACGGATATCAGGGCAGAGAATGGAAAGCTCCATTCGGTGGTTTTAGAGAGTAACGGAAAGCAGTGGGAGGAGGAGTGTTCTGATTTGGTCCTGGCGGCCGGGCATAGTGCAAGAGATGTTTTTTCCATGCTGAAAGAGCGTCAGGTGCGCATGGAACCGAAGGCATTTGCAGTGGGCGTCCGCGTGGAGCACCCGCAGGAGATGATTGGGGAGAATCAGTATGGGGCGTTTCATGACATTCTGCCGGCAGCGGATTATAAACTCACGCATCAGACCCCAAAAGGGCGCGGGGTATATTCGTTCTGTATGTGTCCCGGAGGATATGTGGTCAATTCTTCTTCGGAGGAAGGGGGACTGGTGGTGAATGGAATGAGCAATTATTTGCGGGATGGAAAAAATGCGAACAGTGCAGTTGTGGTTACGGTTTCCCCGGAGGATTTCCCGTCAGGGGATGTGTTAGCAGGGGTGGAGTTCCAGAGAAGATATGAACGGGCGGCATTTCTGGAGGCAGAAGGGAAGATACCGGTACAGCTTTTTGCTGATTTTTTACAGAGCCAAAAAAGCACGACGTTTGGCGCATTTTTCCCGGAAATGAAGGGAGCGTATGCCTTTGGAAATGTTAGGAATGTACTGCCGGAGTTTGTGGGGGAAGCCATTGCGGAAGGAATTCAGGCATTCGGGAAAAAAATCCGCGGTTATGACAGGGAAGATGCAGTTCTTTCCGGGATTGAGAGCAGAACCTCCTCCCCGCTAAGAATCATAAGAGATGAAAATTTTGCGGCAAATGTGAAAGGTCTTTATCCCTGTGGGGAAGGTGCAGGTTATGCCGGCGGGATTACCTCTGCGGCAATGGACGGAATCCGGGTGGCAGAAAATATTATAGTCCAGGTATACGTGTGAGCCGGGAAAACGAAATGTGGCTATCAAAGATTTCATATCTGTTACACTAGCAATTCCCAAAATGATGTGATATAATAAATGCTGACACATTTATCTTG
>CADBMP010000300.1 GCA_902795775.1 uncultured Lachnospiraceae bacterium
ACCATGCACATCCTCCCGCAGAAAGCACAGCACAAATGATGATAGAAAATCCCGAAGAAATCCGGTCAAGTCCCGGCGTATACTTTATCAGTACACTGATAAATACTGCAATCAGAATCACTCTGAGAATCTTTCCATCCTCCCTTGCCGGTGGAATGATGATGGCTAAGAACATTCCATAAATTGCAATTCCCAATGCATCCACCACAATCCCCGGAAGGATATTTCCCATCAGGGCTCCCGCGAACGTTCCGCCCGCCCAGCCCAAATACGCAGTTCCAATGATGCCTGCCATATAATACTTTGATATGGTCTTGTTTTTTGCCATGGATACCGCAAAAATTTCATCCGTTACGCCAAAAGATGCCAAAAGACGCACAGGAAATGAAAATGTGTCATCTGCCTTCTGGGATAGAGAAATTGACATCAGGGAGTATCTTAAATTGATAATGAACTGTGCGAAAGCCATTTCAAAAAAGCTGCCTCCCATCACCATGATATCTAACCCCGCAAACTGCCCTGCAGAAGTTAAACACGTCATGGAAATCAGGCAGGCCTGTAACGGTGTCAGACCTGACGACACCGCCACCAGACCAAAAGTAAAGCTTACCGATAAATATCCAAGTGCGATTGGTATCCCCGCCCTTGCACCTCGTGTCAAATCCTGTTTCATCTCAATTTTTCCCATCCTTTACCATATCCTCAAACGCTGCCACAGGAACCGGCTTTGAAAAATAATATCCCTGAAACATATTGCAGCCCAGCTCTGTCAGATTCTTAAGCTGGCCCTCTGTTTCTACTCCCTCAGAAATTACCTCCATATTCAGACGCTTTGCCATATCAATGACCGTTTCTAAAATTATATTGCCTCTTGCATTGTTTTCACTCTGCCTTAAAAATCCCATATCAATCTTCAGAACATCCGCCTTTATATCCTTTAAAAGGCTTAACGAAGACGAGCCCTTTCCAAAATCATCAATTTCCACCAGAAATCCTTTTTTCTGCAAAAGCTCAATGGTATGCCTGTTACCCTGTGTTTCATTTGCAAGAGCTGTTTCCGTAATCTCCACATGCAGTTTCTCCGGAAGAATATTATATTTTTCACAAAGAGAGATCATGGTATCTGCCACATCCACATAATAAAAATCCTGTGGCGAAACATTCACCGAAAGATACAGCTTTTCATATTCTGAACCTTTCCATCTGGACAGCTGCTTTGCCGCAAGCTCCCACACATATTTATCCAGGGAAGCAATCAGGTCTGACTGCTCCAAAATCCCAATAAATTCAAATGGCGGAATCATCTTTCCTTCCGGAAGAATCCAACGCACCAGGCACTCTGCTCCCTCGATATTTCCAAACCGGTTGACCTGCGGCTGTAGATAAATGACAAACTGTCCGCTTCTTAAATTGTTCTCAAAATCACTGATTACTTTCTGCTCATGAAGCGCATTCTTCAACATGGTATCATCAAACCATGCAATATTTTTCTCCCGGTTCCCCCGGATAGTCTGAAGTGCCATATATGCCCTGTCTGACATGATGGAAATTGGAATGTTGATATCTTCCACCTCGTAAACTCCAAAATGAATGTTCAGATGATACGAAGGACTTTCAATCAATGAACGAATCTGCTTGATCCGGATCAAAAGCTGCCGTTCCATATCCTCCCGCTTTGGAATACAGACGGCAAAGGAATCTCCGCCTATCCGCGCCAGCACGCCATCTGTTCCACAAAATTCCTGTAAAATTTCAGAAATTTCTATCAAAACAGAATCACCAATATTTCTTCCAAACAGACTGTTGACCAGCTTAAAATTCTGAATATTGGCAGACAAGACCAAATAATGCTCTGCCGGATGCTCCATCATCAACGCCCGTACCTGTTTGCAAAATCCGTCCCAGTTAAGTATTCCGGTCATTTTATCATGCGTGGAAAGATAGCCCTTTGTTTCCAGACTGTCCTTCGTCTTTTCCTGCTCTCCTCCCATCTTCCGGTATTCTGCAGAATAATCACTAAAATTGATAAGCTCCAGATTACAGGAATACACCGTTGCATCTGCAAGTTCAATCCGTACCGGTACTGACTGGATCTGATATTCTTTCCCGTTAAAATGCTCCACCCTGTTCTTTCTCTGATGAGTATGACACGCCTGATAACTGGTACAATTTGCACACCTGTAATCTGCATTCCAGACAGCATAACATGCTTTGCCAAATTCAAGTTTTCCATTTTCTAAAACGGAGATTTCCCTACACTCCTCCGAATCCACCAGACGCGCCAGGTCAAACATATTTTTCATGGTATCCAGAGCAGGATTTACCGTCTTCCAGGTATATTCCAATACCTGCTTTCCCACTTTTTCCATACGCCCTTCCTCCTGCTGCAATATAACAGCCCTGCTGCCCCCGCCTGTACTCCGGGCAGAATACTGACCGCCCGGAAATACATGCCTTTTTGTCTCCTTCGTGCTGCCTCATGACTTTCCTGCTACCACCTTTAACCGGAAAATCAACTTTTTCGCTTTGTATGTTTTGTTCGCCTTCACCTTAACTACAATCTTGTAGCTTCCCTTCTTTGCATTATCTGCTACTTTGACCTTGCCTTTCGCAGTAACAGAAATTCCTTTTTTCTTTATCTTTTTTGAAACAGAAAAGCTGGCCTTCTGCCCGTTCCTTTTCTTTACCTGAATGGTATAGGAGCCGCCCTGCCTTACCGTCTTTTTCGTCACGCCAAGCTTTGCCTGACTTGCCTTTTTAACATCCTTTTTTGAAGAATCCGTAATTTCAACTTCACAGATCTCCAGACGCTCCAGACTGTCATGATATACCGCTACAAACGTTTTTCCTGCTTTTTTTGCATAAACAAATCCCGTACCATTCGGATCTGTCTGTAACAGCATTGGATCCTTGGCCACATACCTGAAATACCAGTTCCTATATAATACATTTTCCTCCGGCTCATAGGTCAAAGGAATTTTTGCATAAGTCCCCTTTTCTATCTTAATCTTAGAAGCCACATGAAACTCTTTGATGCTGACAATATCGTCCCAAGTGGCCACGACCACCTTGCAGCTTGCCGTCTTTCCTGCGAATGCTGCCGTTACTGTTGTTTCTCCCTGTGCAACGCCCAATACCTCACCATTTTCTTTGATCCGCGCAATCTTTTCATCTCCCACAGACCATGTGATTCCCTCTGGCTCTAATTCAAACGGCATCACCGTAAGATTTATTTTCCATGAATCATCCTCGTCATATCCCACCGGAATATAATAAACATCCCTGTCAAACTGCATGCCCTTAATAATCTCCTCCGGCGTTCCCTTCAGCCACTTTGCATAAAATACCAGAGGCGCTTCTGAGGATTCATAATAACTGCCGGGCTTTAAGCGGATTTCATCGCCATCTTCGTTCATCATATACCAGCCCACGAACATATATCCATCCTTTGACGGGTCTGCCGGATAAGCATCTGTGCTCAAATATCCTTCCCTGTCCAAAGTAAGCTCAGCATAAAGCTTATCATCTGTCATCAGGCGGATGGATCCATTTTCTTTATTGGATAGAGTTTCTATATTTTCATCCACCCACTGGATTCTTTCACTAATCCAGCGTTTCAGACGGGCTACTTCATTATCAAAATTTACTTCATATGGTTCCTCCGAAACTTCTTCCGGTGTCCCCTTTTCATCCTTCATATTCTCATCTGATAAAACACTGTCTGCCACATAGTAATTCACCTTCTGGGACAAATACAGCTGTTTTGCATACTGGTCGAGCTGTCCATTATCCTGAATGGATTTCTTTAAAATCTCCCGCAATTCCTTCCAGCGGTTCAAAAGCCGGTTCCTGAAATCCTCATTCTGCAGCAGCCTTGACATCCACGGAGCCCTGTATGCATGGATAAAATCCCCTACTGTATGCTCACGTGTTTCTGTGGCACCCCATGCCACATAATCAAAATCCCAGAGCGGACCCCAGTAAAGCTTTCCATTTCTCTTCTTATATAAATATGTGCTCCCGGAAAGATAACCATCTCCATTTAACGAAAATTCCTGTACCAGATAATAGTCAATGGCAGCCTGTACGTCCAGATACTCCGCATACGAAATTCCCTTTTCATCCTTGAAGTCTTCTCCATAAATGGCTTTCTCCACCTGATTCATATAATTTGAAATGTAATTATACTGGCTTTCATTAAAATACGTATCAAATTCCGGGTTTTCAATCAGGAAATAGTAATCATGCTCCGTCTTAATCGTCTTCTGATTGCTGTTTTCCGAACTATCACTTCCCATGGAAAGAAGATATCCGCCGGAAATGGTTTCTGCATCTGCTGCTTCCTTCTGGTCCTCCAGATCATCAATGTCCACCCTCGCCTTCCCGACACGAACCTGCTCACACAAATAATAACTTCCTAAATACTCCCCGTTCATCACCATATCTACAAAAACGCATTCCGGTGTATATTCCATTCCCAGTTCTTTTCCAAGCCAATAGGTATATTTATTCCGAAGCATGGTGTAATCATAATAATTTGCTAAAAGCACCCAGTGTTTGTTGCTCCCCATTCCAAAGAAATCCTGCTTTTCCATCAGCTTAAATTTATACGGCCTTTTCGGTGCATACCATGTGGAATTTCCTCTGCCTCTTACATAATCAAGCTCATAGGTACCACTTTGAAATGTTTTTTTGCTGTATTCCGAAACATAACCCTCCGGCACCTGTACCGTCACATTCCCATAACATTCTGATTCATGGGAAGAATCCCCATTCATATCTGCTATGCTTCCCAGGGATTCATCAATATTGAAATCCACCACAGGCATACTCCCCTCAGAAAAAAGGAGTCCTTTTAAATAAATCTTTGCCTTTTTTCCGGTCAGCACATTTTTCTCTTTTACATCATCAAAGACAGGTACGGCATAAATCTGATGTGTCCCTGTAATTTTTTTCCCACTTACATCTGCACACATGTATTTCACAACATCCCAGCTGTCTTTTTTCTTCTGTCTGCCAAGCTTTATGCTTGCAAAGCTTTCCTTTTCCTCATCCATATAAAAATAAACGGAAGCATTATTCCTGCGCTCCACCAGTCCGCCCAAAATCATACGTCCTGCAGTATAATTTTCAAAGCAAAACGTTCCAAGGGCAAAACGGGTGCTGCTCACCGCACCGGTATCGCCGGACACGAAAAGACCATCCCCGTTCTTTTCCTCCTTTATGGTGACTTCTCCCGGAAATGCGGATTCTTTTATGGAAAATTTACCTTCTTTATAAGCCTTGCCCATCAGATGCTCATCAAATGCATCTGCCGTAACTTCCACCAGAGGTTTTACCGGTTGTTTTTCTATTTTTGCAGCATCTCCCGGGGGTTCTGCCGCCGGTGTTTCTTTCCCGGCACCTTCCGGATTTTCTGCCACAGGTGCCTCTTTTCCGGCAGCATCTTCCTGCACTTCCCCTGCTTTTTTTGCTGCAAATGCAGTCTGACTGACCGGTACGCTCGTTCCAAATAATGCCAATGATAACAAAAATGCCATTCCTTTTACATATCTTTTCATTTTTTCTTCCTCACCTTATCATAATTTTTTTCTCCGCTCCATGCATAAATAGCTTCTGCAGGATTGAATTTACACAACAGATTTCACATTTTGGCACTTCAGGTTACTCAAACCTGTCTGCCACTATTTTTAAATACTCTACAATTTTTAAGTGCTGCGGACATATCTTTTCGCACTGTCTGCACGCAATACAGTCACCTGCCTTTCCAAAATCCTTTGATACATTGGAATAATATTCCATCTGCGGCGTCCATCCTTTATCGCCCTTTGGATTTTCCTTTAACTCCGCATTATAAAGCGAAAAATACTTCGGAATGGCAATTTTTTTTGGACAGCCATCTGTACAATACGAACAGGCAGTACATGGAATTGCTTTTGACTGATTTAAAATTTCCACTGCTTTTTTTATCAGCTCCTGTTCCTTTTCATTTAACGGCTCAAATTCCTGCATGAATCCGGTGTTGTCCTCCAACTGCTCCAAATTGCTCATGCCCGAAAGCACCATTTCTACATTTTTATGTGAGGCTGCAAACCGGATCGCCCAGGACGCCGTACTTTTTCCCGGTGCATATTCCTGATACATTTTTAAAATCTCATCCGGCAGATTCACGAGGGTTCCGCCCTTGACCGGCTCCATAATGATTACCGGCTTACCATGCTTTTCTGCCACCTCATAACACTCTCTGGAACGTACCGCCGGACTCTCATAATCCAGATAATTTAACTGAATCTGCACAAACTCCATTTCCGGGTGTTCGCTAAGCACCTCGTCCAAAAGCTGCGGAGTGTCATGAAAGGAAAATCCGGCATGTTTCACCAGGCCCTGCTTTTTCTTTTCCTGAATCCAGTCAAACACCTCTAACTCCCGGTATCTTCCAATGCTGTGCCCATTCACATCATGAATCAGATAATAATCAAAATACCCGGCACCTGTTTTTCTCAACTGTTCCTCAAAGATTCTGTCACGGTCCTCTTTTGTTTTTAAAAAAGCATAATGAAGTTTGGTTGCCAAAGTGAATTTCTCTCTTGGATGCCGGTCCACCAGTGCTTCCTTTGCCGCATCTTCACTCTTAAATTCACAATACATCCATGCCGTATCAAAGTAGGTAAACCCCCGCTCCAAAAAAAGATCGACCATTTTTTTCATTTCTTCAATGTCAATATCCCCATCCTTATTTGGATCCTTCTTCGGAAGCCTCATCAGGCCAAATCCTAATTTTTTCGCACCCTGAAAAATCTCCTTGTCCATAACTCACCCTCTCTTTCTCCTGAATTATTGCCCGATTCCTGCCATCTTTCCATGAAAAATGCAGAAACAGCCACCATCTGCAGGATTTTCCTGCCGTCTTTCATACAAAACTACATATCTTTATTCTACTATATCTTACGAAAATATGCCATAAAAAAATAAAGCAGAAAGAGATGTTCTCCTCTTTTCTTTCTGCTTTATTTTTATTAAATATTACTTATTCACAGCCGTCACCGTCACTTATGTTTTGTTCCTGCGGTTACTCATCCGTCAAACGGGCATAATAATTTTGTTTTTTGCCATCCAGCCCATAAATGATATAATCTGTAGTGACATCAAAAATAATAGCAAGCTTTGAAACATTATCTACAAACAGTCTCATTTTTCCCTGTTCCAACAAATTCATCATTTCAACATTTATATCTAACATTACTGCCAGCTCCTCACAGCTATAACCCCTTTCAAGCCTCAATCTCCGAATCCTTTTTCCTATTTCTTTTTCAAAATGTGCCATGTCTTCTCTCCTTTGTGTTCATCACAGCCATTAAACCAGTATCATTTTTTAAGCCTGCTTGCCCGTTTCTATTCACAACTGTTCTGCCTGTGGATAGCAGCACCTGCACTTAAATAAAGATTTCTGCTGATTATGGCAGAACTAAATTATTACTTTTTTCCCAATAATTATAATCCGTTATCTATACACGCCCTGTCTGATATCCCGGTCAGATAACAGATTCTTTCTTTATCAGCATATCCTCTTCGGAGAAAAAACCAAAAAAATTTCGATGAACCATGTATTTTTTCCAACAGACCAATTGTCCTATTCTTCCAAAAACCATCGTTTAAAACGTCTTTTCAAGTAAGGACCTATTTCCAGCACATCATTACAATTTTTCAAGTAAATATATCTGTTGGTAAAATCTATGCGTTGAATGAATTTCCGATTTACAATCACACCTCTCTGACACATTTCAAAATCATGCGTATCCAGCTCATCCAACATTTCCTGACAGGTTTTATAAGAAATCTGGATACACTCCCTGACTGTAATGATCTTCATGATTTCCTTCTGGCTTTTTGCGTAAATTATTTCTCCAACCGGAACAGCACCAACCATTCCGTCCATCCGGTAATACCAGTTGATCTGTTCTTCACTTCTGGTTGTATTTTGCAAAACTTTTTTAATGAGGGATTTCATCCGGTCCGGGTCAAACGGTTTTTCTACAAATTGAAAGCAGTGCGTTTCGGAATATAAATACATTTTTGTATCATAAAGCGAGGTCACAATAATCACCGGAGTTAAAAAATACTTCTTCACTCCTCTTATTTTCTGGACAAATTCTGCACCAGACATATCCCCGCCCTTTTTTCCGGGATCCAGCATCAAATCCACCAGAAACAGATCTACCGTATATTTCATTGCGTAAGTGTACGCTTCATCCGCACAGCCTGCCAGCAGCACCATTGCAAAAGAATCTGCCTTTTCGACCAGACCTTTTAAAAGCTCCGAGGTTTTTGGATTATCTTCTAATATCAGCACTTTTTTCATAATGCACCTCTTTTCTGCATACTTTTTGTTCTGTCTCAATCCGGTATTTTATATAAAATAAATGCCAAACAAGAACAATGTTCAGGTTTTATAAACCCGGACAATTATATCACACATGAATGTTTCCACATGTCATATAAAATTCAGCCAACAATGCTTTTTTTTACGTATATGCTGTTTTTCCCTCAAAAAACAGCATATAAAAGCTTTTGTTGGTTAATATACTGTATTCGTCGAAAAAAAAACCACCTCCTCCGGATATATGATACATTGTTTACAGATTCACACAAGAAAAAATAAATGCTTTCGTGCATTTAGAGTTACAGCGCACTTGTTGCGTGCTTTTGTAACTCCGTTATGTCCAAAAGACATGGACTAATCAACCAACTGAGGAAATGCAATGGCCAAAGGAGGCATCTTATGAATACAAATTCAAAATTATATACCTTATTATCAGATGAATTTAAATTCACAAATTACCAGATTAAAGTAATCCGTTACCGGGTGCTTTCTCTCCTTGCAGAAACCAGCAAGACC
>CADBMP010000301.1 GCA_902795775.1 uncultured Lachnospiraceae bacterium
AATGAAACTTAAAAGCAAAATGGCACTTGATCTGGCTGATGCATACGAAAGGCTTGAAAGATTGAAGTCTGTCGAGGAAGAAATAGAGCTTTTAAAGCGCATAAAAAAAGTTATGGATAAAAATGGGATTTATTGTTGGCATGGTGATGACTATGCAGAAAAATTAGAGGATGCTTTAAGAGTGAAAGTTGCTCCCGGCGACTTGAAATTTATCAAAAGTGAATTGACAGGAGCATTGAGCAGGATTGAACGGATTGAGAAAGGAGAAGGCAATGGATAATTTATTGGCAGGAAGGTTATGTTGTGGGAAATATTATAGAAGTTCAGGAGAATGTAGTTTTGAAAACGGGATATTTCTCGCTTTTGGTATCAATTATGAGGAGTTTGAAAGCGGACCGGCACAATATACAACGGCAATCATACAGTTAGAGGACGGACAGGTCATTGAGACTCTTCCAGAAGAAATTAAGTTTATGCAGTATAAAAAGCAGAAGATCAAGACTGAAATCGCCTCTGAAAATGAATGTCCGGTGCCAGACAATGAAATACCCTCCGAGAATGAAAAAGAGGCAGATATGGACAATGAGAGGGCAAAAACAGAGGAGAAACCACGAAGGAGAAAGATAGACCATGGAAAAATCAGGGCATTAAAAAATGCAGGCTGGAGCAATAAGGACATTGCCGGAGAAATGCACATGACACCGGCTGCAGTTGCAAATTCTCTTTGCACACATAAAGAACTGATCGATGGGCTGGTGGACAGATGAAATGCGAAATATGTGGAAGAACATTAAAAAGTGATAAAAGCAGGGAGCTTGGATTTGGACCGGTTTGTTATAAGAAAGTGTACGGTTCCAGAGGGAACAGAAAAAAGACGTCCTCAAAAATATCCAAGAACTCTGCAGAGGTACCTGAGCACTATGATATTCCGGGGCAGATGAATTTGGAGGATTATCTGAATGATAGTGCATAAAAAAGGAGAGGGCTTTCGCCACCCTCCCAACAGACAAATATAGTATAACACAAATTTTCAGAATTTGGAATACAAAAAAGGGAGGCGAAAGTGACTATGAAAACTGATGTAAAGAAAATCATGGCATTAAAAAAAGGTGGGTGGAACACACAGGATATCGCTGCTGAGATGCATCTGCAGGCAGATGAAGTAAAGCAGATTGTAGCCAATGAAACGGAAAAGCATACAGGGCATAGTAAAAAGGAACCGAACGAATCAAATGAGGTTATTCAGCTTACTGCCGCACAACTGCAATCTATTTATGAAAAAGCGGCTGCGATAGGTGCAAAGGAAGCCATAAAGGTCTATGCAGATGAACGGAAAAAAGGAGAACAGAAAAAGGCAGACCGGAGACTGCATAATACAAAGCTGCTCCTGCAAAATTACAGAGCATTGAAGGATCATGTAGAAAATTCAGTATTTGACAGGGCGAAGGCAGAAGAATCCGCTGAGGATATTCTGGAGCTGATGCAGCCTTTGTATGATGATAAAGTTATCATTGACAGCATTAAAAGGAGTGCAACCAGAACAGCAATAATAGTAGCGCATATAGAAGTAATGTTCGGTCTGTATCAAAGTTACTGTGAAAATTCATCAAACCGGGATATAAATATGCGGAGATATGAAGTTGTTTGGGATATGTATATCAATGAGCATTGCTTATCGGCTGGCGAGATAGCAGATAAGCAGCATATATCGAAACGGAATGTTTATGAAGATGTGAAAGTTGCGACTGCGAGATTATCAGCCCTTATTTTCGGGGTGGATGGATTGAAAGTATAATAAATATGCGTGTGATTTTATGGTGGATTTTATGTTTTAACAAGCAGTATTCTATTTGCAAAAAATCTTCCTTGACATTGCACTCTAAGTGTGATAGATTTGTATTCGTAAAATTCTAAATCATACGACTAAGGGAAGTTGGAGATATCTGACTCCCCTTTTTTAGTGCAATTTTTTCCGGAAAGGAGTTGAAAAGAGGTAACGGGATGCGGTGCTCCTCCAAAAAAATAAAAAGAATGGAGGATAAAGATGAATACGATTATGGTTTTAGTGGTATATGCAGTATTGATGTTGCTTGCCACTACGCTATTGACGAAAAAGGAAAGTGATGTTGTTGGTTTTTGCGTTGGAAACAGAAATACAGGGTGGCTCATATCGGCACTTAGCATAGCTGCTACATGGATATGGGCTCCGGCACTATTTACATCTACGGAAAATGCATATACCAAAGGTTTTGCAGGACTGTTTTGGTTTTTAGTTCCTAATGTATTGTGCCTGGTGATTTTTATTCCATTCGCAAAGAGGATAAGAAAGGAAATGCCGGAGGGTATCACTCTTTCAGGATATATGTTTGAAAAATATCAATCCGAAGGAGTAAAAAAGGTTTACCTGTTTCAGCTTGGAGCTTTATCAGTATTATCAACTGGTGTGCAGTTGCTCGCAGGGAGTAAGATTCTTTCTCTGCTGACCGGTGTTCCGTTTTGGTGCATGACGATTATAATGGCTATTATAGCTTATTCCTATTCACAGTTTTCAGGAATAAAAGCATCAATATTAACAGATGCTCTGCAGATGGTATTTATGCTTGTAGTAAGTGCGTGTTTTATGGTGTTCGGTATCAGGAACGGGGGAGGCTTAGGCAATCTCTTGAATGGCATCGGCGGTATCGGTACAGATGGAGGGAGTTTGTTTTCTGCCAAAGGATTAGAAATATTTTTAGGATTCGGGCTTCCGACCACAGTAGGACTAATATCGGGGCCATTTGGTGATCAATGCTTTTGGCAAAGAGCTTTTTGCGTAAGGAAGGACCGTATCGGCAAGGCTTTTTTCGTAGGTGCAATTTTATTTGGCATTGTTCCGCTATCTATGGGAATACTTGGGTTTGTCGGTGCAGGAATGGGATATGCTGCAAATGATACAGGTGTGATTAACTTTGAGCTTATCAGTAAGTTATTTCCATCATGGGCGGTCATACCATTTCTGTTTATGATTGTGTCAGGCCTGCTTTCAACCATTGACAGTAATTTATGTGCGATATCATCCCTCACAACAGACATTTTCAAAATACAGGAATTAAAGAAAACAAAAATTGCAATGGTCGGTCTGCTCCTGCTTGGTATCATAGTGGCAAATATTCCGGGACTAACTGTGACACATCTGTTCCTGATGTATGGAACGCTAAGGGCGAGTACGCTCCTGCCGACAATATTCACGCTTCGAGGCGTGAAGCTGAAGGCAAAGGGCATTGTTGCCGGAGTTATCAGCGCACTTGTGATAGGTCTTCCGATATTCGCATATGGGAACATCAACAATATTGCCACATACAAGACAGCCGGAAGCCTGACAACTGTACTGCTGTCCGGCATTGTCGCTCTGATCGTGAGCAGAAAGCGGGGTGCTTTGCATGAATAAAGTCCTCGGAAGAAAGCAGCGGATCAAAAATGAAGATTGGACGGAGGCTCTCGGAAAGATTGAAGAGCTTGTTTCCAAGACGGAGCTGGATGCACAGGTCAAGAAGACGGTGGCAGAGATTAAGAAAAAGACCAAGGGAAAGAAAGCTGCCTTTGCATGGAGTGGAGGAAAGGATTCTCTGGTACTTGAAAAAGTCTGCCAGATGGCAGGAATTAGTTTCTGTGTGCTTGTTATTTGCGATTTAGAGTATCAAGCGTTTATAGAATGGGTAGAACAGCATAAGCCTCCGGAATTGGAAATTATCAACACTGAGCAGGATATGAAATGGCTGGCCTCCCATCCGCAGATGCTTTTCCCACAAGAAAGCAAAACAGCGGCCAGATGGTTCCAAATCGTTCAACATAAAGGGCAGGCAAAATATTATAAAAAGCATGACCTTGATATTATTCTTTTAGGAAGACGAAGAGCAGATGGAAATTATGTAGGAAAAGGAGATAATATATATACAAACGGACAGGGAATAACAAGATATAGCCCTCTGGCTGATTGGAGCCATGAGGAAATATTGGCATTTATCCATTATTACGGGGTTGAACTTCCGCCAATATATGATTGGAAAAACGGATACCTTTGCGGTACGCATCCTTGGGCTGCTAGACAATGGACCGGCTCCGCAGAAAATGGATGGAAAGAAGTGTTTGAAATAGATAGAAGTATTGTGGAAAAAGCTGCAGAGTATTTTCCAGAGGCGAAAACTGTATGGGAAACTCTGACAGCATAATCCCGCGGGCATTTGCAGATGCCCGTATAAACGCCATTTTCTCCTTCAAGATAATATGGTAGTTATCAAGAGCGGCAGTCTCCCTATGCGTTGCATGGCGGAGGCTGTCTTTTTCTTGATGGAACATGATCGAGAAGGAGGCAGAAATGAAAGTAATTACAATGAAACTCTCTGACTTGAAAAAGCCGGAGAAGAATGTGAGGATTCATACAGAGCAACAGCTTAAAGAGTTTGAGCGCAGCATTACAATGTTCGGGCAGATACGCCCGATTGTTGTAGATGAAAACAATGTGATTCTGGCCGGCAATGGATTGTATGACACTTTACTGGCTATGGGAAAAGAGACTGCAGATGTGTATAAGTATGACAAGCTAACAGAAAATCAGAAGAAAAAGCTGATGATTGCAGACAATAAGATTTTCAGTCTCGGTATTGAAAACCTTGATACGCTCAATTCTTTTTTAGAAGAGCTGCAAGGGGATTTAGATATTCCCGGATATGATGAAGAAATACTCCGGCAGATGGTATCTGATGCAGAAGATGTAACGGAGAAAATCGCTGAGTATGGAACACTTGATGATGAAGAAATACAAAGCATCAAAGAAAATGCAGCAAAGAAAGAACAGCAGATGGCAGCTCAACCGGAAAACAGCGAAACAGACGGGCAGGAAACTTCTGGGACTACTATTACAAGTGAACTGATCCAAGAGGAAGAAGACGAGGAAACCACCGAAATAAAGAAATTTGTTATCTGCCCTAAGTGCGGGGAAAAGATATGGCTGTAAAGCGGTGCGAGGCGAGCATTGATGTAGTGGAGGCTGCAAAAATCAGGATACGAAATGTATTTGGAAATGGTTTGCCGGTGTATATGTCTTTTAGCGGTGGAAAGGACAGCCTGTGTTTATCGAATCTTGTATTAAGGCTGATACAGGAGGGGCAGATCGATCCGGCGCAGCTGACGGTGCAGTTTATTGATGAAGAAGCCATTTTTCCATGTATGGAAGAAAAGGTGAAAGAATGGCGAAAAAAGTTTATGTTAGTTGGAGCAAAGTTTGAATGGTTTTGCTTAGAAGTAAAACATTTTAATTGCTTTAATGAATTGTCCAATGATGAAACATTTATTTGTTGGGACAGGTATAAAAAAGATGTTTGGGTTAGGCAGCCGCCATCATTTGCGATTAGAAATCATAAAATGTTAAGACCGAGAATCGATGCTTATCAGGATTTCCTTCCGAGACTCTGTGTTGATGGAATTACCATAACAGGTATCAGGACAGCGGAATCTGTTCAACGGTTACAGAATATTGCAACGATGACAAAAGCAGGAAAGAAAATGACAAATAAGCACCAGGTTTTTCCAATTTATGATTGGACCAATAATGATGTATGGCTGTACCTCCTTCAAGAGAAAGTTGATATCCCGGAGATATATCTTTTTTTGTGGCAATCAGGCACGAGAAAAGGACAGCTTAGGGTATCACAGTTCTTTTCGATTGATACGGCAAAAAGCCTTGTGAAGATGAATGAGTATTATCCGGATTTGATGGAGCGGATAATCAGACGGGAACCAAACGCATATCTCGCAGCGTTATATTGGGATAGCGAAATGTTTGGCCGGAATACATCAGTCAGAAAACAGAATGAACAGGGGATAAGCGAAAAGGATTACAAAGCTGCCCTGTTAGAAATTTTTTCTGATATGGATTCTTATTTCCGAACAAAGCATAAGCGTTATGTGGCAGAAAGGTATCGCAACTTCTTTATGAGCGTGTCGGCGATTGCTGATAATAAAGATTGTAAGGCGATTTACGAAGGCTTGATATCCGGTGATCCTAAAATGAGGACATTCAGGGCGTTGTATCAAAGAATATATGGAAAATATATTACAGAGGCGAAAAAGAAGGAGGGAACGAAGAATGGATAGCAAAATAATTAGCCCGCTTTCTACTCTGCAGTGGGTAGATAGGACTATTGTAAAGCCGAATACATATAATCCGAACAAAGTTTCAAAACAGAATTTGGAATTGCTGAAACAGTCCATATTGACAAATGGATGGACTTTACCTATCGTGGTTCGGCCTGATATGACTATCATAGACGGTTTCCACAGATGGACGATTGCCGGGCAAGAGCCTTTATTGTCTAAATTAGACGGAAAGGTTCCGGTTGTGATTGTAAAGCACAAGGAACATTCAGAAGATATTTATGGTACAGTCACTCACAATAGAGCTAGAGGTACGCATCTTCTGGAACCTATGAAAGCTATTGTAAAAGAGCTTTTAGGTGCAGGAAAATCGGTTGAGGAAATCGGGAAACAGTTAGGAATGAAACCAGAAGAAGTGTTCCGTTTGTCAGACTTCTCTAAGGAGGATTTTCTGAAGATGATGATAAGTGGATATGAGTATTCAAAAGCGGAATTTATAACGAAGATTTAATGTTATAACAAATAATATTCGTGGAAAAATACAGCAGGGGAGCGAGTTTTTCTCTGCTGT
>CADBMP010000302.1 GCA_902795775.1 uncultured Lachnospiraceae bacterium
AGGTCTACTGTATGAATCATTGCCTTATCACAACTGTATCTTTGTTGGCTTCGATGAGGCAGGCAAAGCAGCATATGCATGTTACCGTTCAACGAATGGGGAGAGACTGATGGGCGATGCAGCAGGATCGGATAAACAATACGCATTCAGAATCAATCATGATGGCAGTACACTGCATGTATTCGAGAGTGCAATAGATTTGCTCTCATACGCGACAATAATGAAAATGAAAACAGGTGAATGGAGAGCGGAATCAATGGTTTCTCTTGGCGGAGTATATACACCAAGTGCGAATAACAAGCAATCGAAACTGCCGATTGCGCTTGAAAACGCAGTGCAAAATCAAGCGCAAATAAATACGATTGCACTCCATCTGGACAATGACTTTGCAGGCAGAAATGCATCACAAGTGATTGCTGATCAACTAAGAGATAGATATGTTGTCAGAGATGAGCCGCCTCCTTATGGCAAAGACTGCAATGACTATCTTCAGCAATTGCAAAGACAGAAATACTCGCGACAAATGAGTAGATTATAATCTCAGAAAACGACTGCTTATGATTATATAAAAAGCAGTCGTATTACATGATAAAGACACATATAATCGAGATATGCCAAGGTGCTTATGGTAATCAGAAAAGTCAATTGATAGTGGTATAACCCTTATCAAGCATATTAGTATGGTTTTGTATCAATAATGTAATCGTGGTAGAAAATGCTTTTTCGCAAAAGTGATACAAAGTTGTATCAAGACTAGTGTGATACCAAAAGGTTGAGACATATTGAATATTCTCGCTGATCGCGGAATTATTTACATCTTTGGTATAATCATAAAAGTATAAAGCGCAATGAATAAAATGGCCTATTTGATTGAAGATGACAGAGTAAATAACAAAGATACACATGCAAAAAGGAGAGATACTGTAATGAAAAAGAAAATCCTCTTATGTTTAATTATGGCAATTGCTCTAGTGGTATTGTTCTCATCATGCGGAAATTCAACAGAGCCAATTGACGGAATATGGGTTGGAGATGGTCCAGATGAAACCATTCTTGTCATAGATGGAGATATTGGTTATTGGTTACATTCTTTTTCGTTTGATGATAGTGGTTATATATCCAAAGCAAAATGTATTGTTGACACGCAAAAGAAGACAATTGATTTTTATGATCCAGCCTATTGTATGAACGAAACTATATACTGTAAGAATTACAGACTATCAGAAGATGAGCTGGTCATTGAATCTGCAGATGATAGCAATTTCATGAATGGAAACTATTCACATCCATCTTCAGGGGAAGAATTGCGGGATTCATCTGAGATGTCTCTTGACGATGAATGGGTGGCTGAAAATGCAATACTCTCTATATCTGGAAATAGCGGGAATCTGGATTATTATGATGATTATTATGGACATATGTCATTCTCTTGTTCAGTAGATAATACTAATAAAACGATTACAATAAATGGCTTTAGTTCTACTGGTGATAACGCAATATATGAATACTATTTAATCAACGGTAAATTGCTTCTCTTTTGTATAGAGCCTAGATCCTCAATGGAGCACTCTTTCCTTCTGGAAATCGGTTCAGAATATGATGCTGCGGGAAAGGAAAGGCCAAAAGCAGAGGAAAAATCACAAGAAGAAAAGGACAAGGAAGAAAGAGAAAGAAAGGAAGAAAAGGAAAAAGAAGAAAATAAACAAAACGCACAGAATGAAATAAAAGAAGCTGTTAAAGATAAAAAGATCACTGATACCGGAGAAAAGCAGATCTGGGAGGTTTATGTTAAGGATGGTGAATTCAGGATGGTAGCTGATTACAGTGGCAGCGGTAATTTCATAGTTAAGCTTTCAGATCCAAATCAAAACCTGGAAGAGGTGTTGTGTAACGAGATCGGAGACTATCATCTCGATAAAACCGTTTATGTACCATCCGGACTTCATTATTTACAAATTGAATCGAATAATGGTTATTGGGAAGGCCAATGGTATGGCACTTTTGGATACTAATCATTGGCGGACATTGATATTGGGCTGTTTAGAGGTTGCCCATGAAAAAGGGGTCATTATTCGCTCTAGTGATCCTTATGATCGGCCTTGTATCGAGTGGACAGAGTAAAATGAACATATCGCGTCATGGGTGGGACATTCAGGCCCGAAAAATAGAATGAAGTAGGCATATTCCGGTTAAGGTGAAAGGTTATTGAAATGCATTTTTACATGAGGTTTGACCATCTGTGGTCAGACCTTTTTTATGTCAAAAATGCAGGAAGGAGATGAGGAGCCTATGATGACAAGAACAGAAATAGAAAGAATAAAGGAGGAATATCCTCCAGGCAGTTATGTAAAACTGATCGAGATGAAGGGTGAACCTCAGATGGTATATGGCTTGAAAGGGACAGTAATGGCTATCGATGATATAGGGCAGATTCATGTCAACTGGGAAAACGGCAGTACACTTGCACTTACCGAAGAGGACATATTTGAGAAAATGCGCATGGTAAGGGTGATAGTATGTCGACCCGGAGAGAAGCCGACGATAGAAGAAATAGGAGACGATCTTGCATCGATGCAAGCGGTGGTCGGAGGCATGATCGATGAATATCAGCCGTTCTATGATGAGTTAGATCCACGAATTGAGAATGTGACTATCTACTGTAATGAGGAGGGCAAACTAAATAATCTAGAGCGAAACAGATCAATAGCAGATAACGACGGGAGGATTCTGGATATAATCCGGGGTCCATTTTTTATTTGCTATGCGACTGTAGAGAGCGAGACTTTTCATGATTTGCCGGAGGATCTTGAGGAGAAATTCATGAAGAAATACGAGTGGCCGGAACACTTTGTGGACACACCAGAAGGGACTTTTGCGATCCCATATGATCCGCAGAAACCGGCAAGGCAGGAAGACTTATCTAGATAGGAGGGGTCTGCTGATTTTACAGCAAGCACTGCCTTTTGGTGCTCACGACCAACCGGCAAATGCAGGGGCGAGCCCCTGAGACCCCGTGAGACATGAGCACTCGTTCGAGCGCTCACAGACTGTAGGAAAGGAGGAGGATACCATTGAGAAAAAGAGAATTCAGGGTGCCGGTCTATCTGACTTTTGACGAGAAGGAAGACCTGCACAGGAAAGCTCAGGCAGCGTGCATGGATCACAACCAATTTATACGCATGCTGATCATGGGTTATGCGCCGAGACCTGCGCCGGATGACAGATTCTATCAGGTGATGGATCTGATCAGGGAAATGGGAGACAGGCTCGAACGCATCGAAACCAGAGCAAGAGACCCGGAGATGATCGCGCTACTAGAAACGGAAGCGGAGAAGTGGCACATGCTGCAGAGCGCTGTTGAGAGAAACTTCCTGACTCCGGAAAGGATGGATCTGTAATGGCTGTAACGAAGATTTGGCCTATCCGGAATAGTTTCGCTGCACCAATCGATTATGTGCAGAACAGCGAGAAGACAACTAACCCTGCAATAGGGAATGACACTTCTGACATGTCTGAAGAAGCGAAGCAGGCACTTGAAGACGTTATCGAATATGCTTCGAACGAAGACAAGACGGAGATGAAATATTTCGTGAGCACGCTTAACTGCAACAAACGATTCGCAAGAGATGAGTTCCAGACTGTGAAGAAACGCTTCAACAAAGAAGGCGGGATAGTTGCCTTTCACGGATACCAGAGTTTTTCCGAAGGAGAGGTAACTCCGGCCCAGGCTCACGAGATAGGAGTGAAGCTCGCAAAGGAACTTTGGGGAGACAGGTTCCAGGTCGTTAT
>CADBMP010000303.1 GCA_902795775.1 uncultured Lachnospiraceae bacterium
CAGCACGTCTTAATACCTCGGAGACACCGGAATAATTTGCATATGATGTGGTCCAGTACAAGCAGAGATCACCGGAGTCATTGAGGGTATATTCTTTCAGGATCAGATCTGAAGGGATTGTTTTTTTTAAGGAAATATCCTTTGGCTCCTGTTTTAAACGTTTTAACAGCTCATCAATCTGTTTTTCCGTTCCTTCGCTCTTTAAGGTATATTTTTCTCCAATGACCTGTGTTTCCGGAGTATTGACAAAATAAACATAATCCCCTTTGTAAGCAGTTTCTTTTTTTCTGCCGCAGGAAGAACACAAAAAGAGCACAGAAAGGGACAGCAT
The DNA here is from genome assembly GCA_902795775.1 of uncultured Lachnospiraceae bacterium. Lineage (GTDB taxonomy): Bacteria > Bacillota > Clostridia > Lachnospirales > Lachnospiraceae > Butyribacter. The sequence goes on from CADBMP010000303.1 coordinate 332, forward strand.
GGCAATAAATCCAAAGGAAATGTATTTTTTCTGTCGTTTCATATCCAATCCGCTCCTTCCTGTCAAGTTGCTGCAAGCTGTTCCTGTCCCACGTAATTTAATGGAATTCTTACGGTAAAAGTAGTTCCCTCTTTTTCTTTGCTGTATAATTTAATGGATCCCCTGTGAAGGAGGATGGCACTTCTGGTCAGTGCCAGACCAAGACCGGTTCCGCCCGTTTCCCTGGAGCGTGCTTTATCCACCCTGTAAAAACGTTCAAACACCTTATCCTGTACATCTTCCGGGATTCCGACACCAGAATCCTGAATCTTCACATAAAAGAATTTATGGTCTGCATTTAATGTCACTTTGACCCAGCCATCATCATAATTGTATTTCATTGCATTTTCAATCAGATTATTCAATGCGATTGAGATCTTTACCTGGTCAATTTCTGCCACGACCGGACGGAAGCTTTCCAAGGTAAGCTCAATGTTCCTTTTCTGTGCAATCGGCCGTAACCGCTTTAAGAGATTTTCCAGAAGTTCATTGACATTGACAGACTCTACCTGCATTTTGGCAGAGTTCTTATCCAGTTTCACCATGGATAAAAGGTCATTGATGATCTGTGTCATACGTTCAATTTCTTCTGTAATATCTACCAGAAACTCGCGGTACAGATCCTCCGGAATACCCTTTTGGGAAAGCAGGGAATCAGACAGTACCTTCATGGAAGCGAGCGGAGTCTTCAGTTCATGGGAGACGTTGGAAACAAAATCCTTTCTTGCAATATCCTGTTCATGGATATATCCAATCATCTGATTAAAAGATTCAGAAATTTTCAACAGCTCGGAATAGGTCTTTAATTCCATGGTCACATCTGTTTCTCCCCTGGTGATGTTGTCAATGGAATCCGTTACCTTTTGAAGCGGCTTTGAAACAATATAGGAATACAGCATGGAAATCAAAAGGACACAGATTGCGATTGCCAGTATCAGGAGAATGGTCCTGTAATTGATGGATTCCTCCAGTAAATGCAGATTTTTTGTAGAGTATGTAATCAGGACAGCACCAAGTACCGTATCTGTGCTCTGGTCAGTAATCGGCATGGTCAACTGGATATAATCACCAATCTCGTTGCTGAAGAACGCATCCTTTTTTGAAAAACACTGGATGACCTCTGTGGAAATCAGCGTGTTTCCGGTTTCCATTTCGTAAGTATCTTTTACGATATTCAGATTCTGGTCAATGATCATGACACGTCCCTGATAAGCATTTGATATTTCTTCTGCTTCTTTTTCTACTTCTGTGGAATCCGTTCCGGATAAATATCCGGAATTTGCAATCAGATTAGAAATCACATTTCCATAAGAACGCACTTCATCATTTTTTTGTGAAATGGTCTGTCCATTATAGGTGCGTATGAAAATAATAGAAAAAAGGACAACCGGAATCAAACCCACAAGAAACATGACTAATAAAAGCTGCACACGCATACTTCTTAGCTGATACCATATTTCGTTCCATTTCTCCTTCAATGCCCTCTACTCCTTTACTTAACGATTCAATGTTATGCTTTGGCTTTCAGCAGCGGCCCGGTAAAAAGCATAACCGGAAGATATAGTAAATTTTTTTGCCGGTTATTGATAAAAATAATACCCGACACCCCATTTTGTGTGGATATAATCCGGCTCACTCGGTGTAGTTTCAATCTTTTCACGAAGACGACGGATATGTACATCTACGGTCCGCACATCACCGGGATAATCGGAACCCCATATTGTATTCAAAAGGTTTTCACGGCTGTATACTTTATTCGGATGCAGCATCAGAAGCTCTAAAAGGTCAAATTCTTTCGCAGTCAGATTGACTTCTTTTCCGGAAATATATCCTCTCCTGCTGTCAATATCAATCCGCAGCGAACCATATTCCACCTCTGATTGACGTTCCTCCTTCGGGGCTATCTGGCTGCTCCGGCGCAGAAGGGCCTTGATTCTGGCTTTTACCTCTAAAATATTAAAAGGCTTTGTAATATAGTCATCTGCACCATACTCTAAACCTAAAATCTTATCCATATCATCACCCTTTGCCGTAAGCATGATGATTGGAACGTTGGATGTTTCCCGAATCTGCTGGCAGACTTCAAAGCCGGAATATTTTGGCAGCATGACATCTAACAGAATTACATCATATTCTTTTTCTTTTACAAGGGAAAGTGCTTCTTCCCCGTCATAAGCGCAGTCAACCTCCATGCTGTCCTGCTCTAAGCTGAACCGGATACCCTTGACGATCAGCTTTTCGTCATCCACCACTAATACCTTTCTGGCCATTTTGTTACCCCCTGATTTATGTGAAATTACAATAAAATTTTTACTGCCATTTAAAGCCATTATTCTTTGCTCACAGCTTCCAACCCATTACCCTGCAGTGACCAGGGAACGGATTTTATTAAAAATTCCCTCTTTGATACCGGGAATATTCATTAAATCCTCCGGTTTTGAAAAATTACCATGCTCTGTTCTGTAATTGATAATAAGCATGGCTTTTGTTTCTCCGATTCCTGGCAGTGTCATGAAATCCTCTTTCCCTGCCTGGTTGATGTTTAATAATTTCTGACCGGAATCAGCCACATGGTGGCTGTTGTTTTCATTTTTCTGTTTCTTCATTTGTTTTTTTGTAAGAACCAGAATCTGCTCCCCGTCTGTCAGGGGCTTTGCCAGATTTACAGATTCTTCTGCCGCATTTTTTTTAAAACCTCCGGATGCCTCCACTGCATCATAAATCCTTGCAGTTCCCTGATACCGGAAAATGCCCGGATGCTTTACGGCTCCCAGTACAGATACGGCACATTCTGGTTCCGGTTCCGGTGCTTTTGATGTTTCCTCTGTGCAGAAAGTCTCCACGCTTTCTGACGGGGCAATCATATTCTCCGATAATACGGTCTTTTTCTGGTCTTTATAAAACAGAAAAGCCGCAGCGCATAAAAAAATAAGACAAATCCCTAGTATGATATGCGTATCTTTTTTCATAATTCCTCCTGTTCCGGCATGAAAAACAGATACACAGCCACATGCTCTTATTTTAGCGAATTTTTCTCCCGATTACAAGTGCCTTGTTAAAATTATTTTAATAATTTTTAATGAAATGATAACTTTTTTGTAAAGTTTTTCCTGATTCCGCATTTATGCCCCATTTACGAAATCTCCTTCCATTTAAATATGACCATTCCACCGATGAAAACGATGACGCCAAGAAGTTTCAGCCAGTCAAATTCTGCTTTTTTTGTTCCGAAAAGCCCAAATAATTCAATCAGATACGCAGCAAGAATCTGTGCGGCAATAATGAAAAGAACAGCCTTTGCCGGTCCTAAGCGGTTCATGCCGATAATGACAGTGTAAGTAATAAATGCTCCAAAGATGCCGCCAAGCAGCAGGTAGACAGGCCTGACATGAAGGATTCCCGAAAAAGTCCCTTCCCTTCCGGTAATGAACCATGCCAGGACACATACGAGAAGTGCTGCGAACTGTACAAAAGAAGCAGAAACCCATACACTGGTTTGTTTTGTCACTTCTGTATTAAACACTCCCTGGACGCTCATTAAGATTCCTGAAATTACAGATATGATCATTCCCCACATAAAAAAATACTCCTTTTGATATTTAATGATACTTTTAAAGGAGTATTTCCAGTTTTTATGATTTCATGCGTTTAGGCCGGAACATTCCCAATTATTTAAGGAACGCTCCCTGTATGCTTTTTGGTTCCATTTTATTGAAAACTGCCAAAAATGTTGTCTAAGATGGACAGGCAGGTATCAATCTGTTCTTGTTCAATTACAAGAGGCGGTGCAAGCCGGACGACGTTTTTTCCTGCAGTCAGAAGCACGAGTCCGCTTTCCATTGCTTTTTTGACATAATCCGCAGGAGTATTTTTTACTTCTATGCCAATTAAAAGCCCTTTTCCGCGGATTTCTGTAATCTGCTCCGGGTATTTTTCCTTCAGCACGTTCAGCTTTTCAAAGAAATAACCGGAGATTTCAGAAACATGCTCCACAAGGTTTGTCTTATGGAAAATTTCAAACACCTTACATACAGCAGCTCCTGCCAGTGGATTTCCACCGTAAGTGGTGCCATGATCGCCGGGAACCATTGCTTCTGCAAATTTTTCCACAGCAGCAAAGGCGCCGACCGGCATACCGCAGCCCAATGCTTTTGCCGAAGTCAG
>CADBMP010000304.1 GCA_902795775.1 uncultured Lachnospiraceae bacterium
CGAGCCATTCGGAGTTTGCAAAAGCAGCAAACTCAGTTATGTGCAGAAAACATGCACAATAATACGGAAAATAGTCTCGTGCTTCGCACGAGCCATTAAAAGCCCTGGATCTTGGAGTCCGGGGCTTTATCTTTTTTTGGAAAGCTGCCGGTACCAGAGTGCGCCCAAAGCACCGATTACCGCCAGTATCACAAATGCAATGATGGCATGGGTATAATTGTTTTTACGGAAAGCATTGCCGGCAAAAACGCTTAAAAGAATGCCGGGCAGCCTGCCAAATGAACAAATGAGGAGCCAGTGAAAAAAAGAAATATTTGTCAGTCCGGCAATATAAGAGATGACATCTTTGGGTGTGCCGGGAATAATAAAGCAGACAGAAAGCAAAAGTCTGCTTTTTTTGGATTCAATGATAAATTTTGCTTTCTCCAGTGCATCTTCGGAAATAAAAAAACGGATGAGCCGCATTCCATATTTCCGGACAAGAAGAAAAACAATAATGCTTCCAAGGGTGCAACCGAGCATACAAAGGACAATGCCCGGTATGGTCCCGTACAGAAGACCGCCTGCCACCTGAAAAGGTCCTCCGGGAATTACGGCGGCAATCACCTGTAAGGAAACCAGAAGTACAAAAATCACATATTGAAAGCTGCCGAACCGGTCAAGCCAGCCTTTCAGCGTGTCCACATCCTTTATCATGGCAGCCAGTTTCTCAGAAAAAAAATACATCAGCAGCAGAAAAACCAGTATTGCAAAAGCTGCTAAAAGTTTTTTCCCATTCTTTTTAAGCATCATTTTCTCCCTCTGTTTTCCTGTTCTGCAGCCATGGAAGGAAATTTTCTTTATACAAAAAGTTTATAACGGCTGCAAACGGAATGGCAAGCAGGATGCCGAGCGCACCAAACAGTTTTCCTCCAATCACAATGGCAATCAGGGTCCAGACAGGCGGAATGCCAAGTGCACCGCCGAACATCTTTGGTTTTAAAACATAACCGTCAACGGTCTGGATGATAATGACCATAATAAGGAACCAAAGGGCATAGACCGGATTGACCAGGAACAGGAGAAGCCCGCCCAGGATCAGACCGATGACAGGACCAAAGGTCGGCAGAAGGTTCGTGACTCCCACAATAACAGAAATCAGTGCAACATACGGCATTCCCAGAATCAGCATGATAATGGCATTTACTGTGCCGATGATCAGTCCGTCCACCAGATCATATCCCAGAAACTGGATAAAAATTTTGTGGCAGCGGTTCCAGAAATCTGTATGGGAACGATACTGTTCCTTTGTCAGTGCAGCGGAACGAAAATCATTCAGTCCATCTAGAAGATGGTGCTTTCCTGCCAGAAAGTAGATGCACAAAATAAAGCCCAGCAGGGAATTAAAAAGTGCATTGCCGACATTTTTGGAAAGATTGATGACCTGCCCCATATTTTCTGTCATGTAAGCAAAGCCCGTATCCATCATTTTCTCCAGATATGCAGTAAAAACTCCCATATCCAGGTGCACACCGAGGTTCCAGGAATTGATGCTGTTTATGAAGTTATCAATATTCCGGATGTAAGTGTTCTTGTTGGAAAAAATTCCTTTGATACAGCTTGTAAGCGATGGAATCAGTGCCACAAAGAACAGGGTGATCAGTGCCAGCACAAAAAGGATGGACACAATGACGGAAAGGAACCAGCGGTTTTTTTCGTTTTTCATTTTTTTAAAAAGCCTGGTATCACAAAAGCCTGCAATCGGGTCGATCAGGTAGGCAAGGATAAATCCGATTACAAGTGGTGAAACAATCCGGTTCAGTTCAGAAAAAAAAGCGGAAATGCTGCTGAAATTTTTAATGCCCATATATAAAAGGATACCGGCACATACGGTCAGCAGATTAGCAATCCAGCGTTTCTCCAAATATTTTTCCCATTTTTTCAAAATACATTCCTCCTCGGTAATGGATGTCAGGATAATATCCCTTTATAAAACGTAATACGAAATCGGAAATTTGTCAAGAGCAGTTGTTTGGATGGAAGAGGACAAATGGGAACGTTGCCGGCACGGATAAGCGCATTGCACCCAAAGGGTACATTGCACCCAAAGGGTACATTTGTTACCGGAACAGTAATATGTGGATTGTAACAATGTTTTAATAAAGTTTAGAAAAATGAATAAAAAAACTTGTATAATAAGTTGTAAAACTGTAAAATAGGGTGTGGGGATCAATGCCCTGTGTTGGATTACCGGCTTTTGTGCCGGGGATAATGAAATAAGAGCTGATTCCGGAATCCGGAAGGTTCCGGAAACGTGGACGTAATAGAAGAGCAGTATAAACAAAGGAAAGGCAGGAAAAAAATGGCAGATTGGGTAATTGTTGTAGATGATGATATGGCAAATTTAAAGATGGCAGGTCATATTTTGAGTCAGAATCATATGCGTGTAACAGGTTTGCAGTCCGGAAAGGTACTTTTGGATTACATTGGGGAAAATCAGCCGGATTTGATACTTTTAGATATTCTTATGCCTGAAATGGATGGATTTGAAACATTGATAAAGCTTAAGGAGTTAGAGGCAGGAAAAGATATTCCTGTGATTTTTTTGACGGCGAACGAGGATGAGGAATCCGAAACAAAGGGTCTGAAGCTTGGTGCAATGGATTTTATAAAGAAGCCTTTTGTACCGGAGGTATTGGCACTCAGGGTCAGACATATTATTGACCTGAACCGTCTGCAGAAAAATCTGGAAATGGAGGTCGATAAAAAAACAAAAGAAAATGAAAGACTTTCCCTTCATGTGGTACAGACACTGGCAGATGCCATTGATGCAAAGGACACATATACCAACGGCCATTCCGGCAGGGTGGCAAAATATTCCAGGGAAATTGCAAAGCGTGCCGGATATACAGAAAAGCAGCAGAACGATATTTATATGATGGGACTTTTACATGACGTGGGGAAAATTGGTGTGCCGGATGCTGTCATCAACAAACCTGCAAGGCTTTCCGATGACGAGTTCGAGCTGATAAAGAACCATCCGGTCATGGGAGCAAGGATTTTAAAAAATATCAAGGAAATGCCAAAGCTTGCAACAGGTGCGAGATGGCATCATGAACGATATAACGGGAAGGGCTATCCGGATGGACTTGCCGGGGAGGATATCCCGGAGGAGGCAAGGATTATTGCAGTGGCAGATGCATATGATGCCATGACTTCAAACAGGAGCTATCGTGATGTGCTTCCACAGGGCATTGTGCGGGAGGAAATTGAAAAAGGGCGTAAGACCCAGTTTGACCCGAAATTTGCAGATATTATGCTGACCATGATCGATGAGGATGTAGAATATACCATGCGCGAACAGTAGCGGGAGGTTTTGGCTGTCTGCCCGCAGGTATAATTATAAAGGAGCGGATATATGAACCAGAAAATAAGAAAAAATGAATTATTTCAGGCCTCTCATCTGATGATTTTGATGTGTTATACCATTTTTTCTGTGGTACTCATTGGGGAGTCGCTTCTGCTGGGGTGGGAAAGATGGGCACTGATCTTAGTGGTGTGCGGAATGATTTTCAGCTGGTGCCTGCACATTACCCAAAGCCTGTCGGATTTTATAAGGCTCTGGATCTATTCAATATTGATGATGGGAACTTTTTTCTTTTATGGGATTCATGAAACAAGTGCATTTGATATCTGTGCCGTCATAATGGCTGTAATCATGTTATATACCATGACCGGATCAAAGAGGCTGGTGCTTTTGTGCCAGTGTACGTATTATCTGACCATGGGATATGACATGGTAGTCATGGTCTATGAAAAGGGGCTGCCGGATGAGCTTCTGGTGACGCGCGTTCTTCTGCATCTGATGCTGGTATTCATGGCCGGATGGGTTGCAAGGATCATCATTGAAAAATGGAACGAAGTGCTTTCCCGTTCGGATGAGGAAATTGCAGTATTGGAGGACAGCACCAACCGTCTGAATGACTTTCTGGCAAATGTGTCCCATGAAATCAGAACGCCGGTCAATGCAATCATAGGGCTTACCGGTATCTGCATTGAAAAAGAAAAAAATAAGGAAATCAAAAGCTCCATGAAGGATGTGCGGAACGCCGGGAAACGCGTGGCGGAGCAGATCAGCGACATTCTGGATTTTTCAGAGATCGACAGGGGCAGGCTTGCGGTCAGTGTAGAGGAATATATGCTTTCTTCCATGCTGAATGACCTGATGATGGAGGTCAGAATGTATAAATCTCCGGATATTGAACTTGTCATAGATGTGGATCCGGAGCTGCCGTCTGTCATGAAGACAGATATTGCCAAGATGAAGAAAATTTTGTGGCATCTGATCGTCAACGGTCTGAAATATACAAAAAAAGGTGGTGTGTATGTCCGGATATCCTCTGTAAAACAGACTTATGGAATCAATCTGTGCATTGAAGTCATAGATACGGGAATCGGCATGAAGGATCGGGAAATTGAACGGATTTTTGAACAGTTTTATCAGGCAGATTCCGGAAGGACAAGAAAGACCAGCGGTTTGGGGCTCGGCATGAATATCGTGGCAGGCTTTGTTCGTTCCATGGGCGGATTTATTACCATTGAAAGTAAAAGAGGAGCCGGGACAAGGGTGCATGTCAGCCTTCCGCAGAAGGTGGTTGACCGTACCGAGTGCATGACGCTGGCAAGCAAGGAAAAAATCGATCTGGGAGGCTTTCTTCACTTTGAAAAATTCTCCGTTCCGGAGGTGCGGGAATTTTATAATTCCATGGTGTTCCACATGGTGCGGGGGCTGAAACTCCATATGCACCGGGTAGACAACGTGGACACATTAAAGCAGCTTGTGGAGAACATTGAGCTTACCCACCTTTTTGTGGGAGAGGTTGAATATAAAGCAAATGCAGAATACATTGAAACACTTTCCAGGCAGATGGTGGTTGCAGTGGTGGCAAATGACGGCTTTGAGCTGCCGAACGGCTCAAGAGTGAGGGTTCTTAGAAAGCCGTTTTACTGCTTTCCGGTCATCAGTATTCTGGATTCTGATCTGAGTACGGTATCGTCTGACAGTGAACAGATGTATTGTCCGGGTGTTAAGGTACTTGTGGTGGATGATGAGCCAATGAATCTGACAGTGGCAAAGGGCATTTTCAAGAGATATGGAATTCAGGTGATAACGGCGGCTTCCGGCAAGGAGAGTATTGAGCTTTGTTCGGAGCAGAATTTTGATATTGTCTTTATGGATCATATGATGCCGGGAATGGATGGCATTGAAGCCATGAAAAAGATTAAGTCGAACGCAAAGCGGGATGGCAGGAAATTTCCGGTGGTGGCACTTACGGCTAATGCGGTCAGCTCTGCAAAGGAGATGTTTTTATCTGAGGGCTTTGACGGTTTTGTCAGCAAGCCGATTGAGCTGGTGGAGCTGGAGCGTGTCATGAAGCGTGTTCTGCCAAAAACGGCAGTAGTTTACGAAACAGAAGAGCAGAGAAAGAAGGAAACTGAGAATACTGAGCCTCAGACGGAAGGACAGGAAGGGACTGCAGATGTGCATACAAAGCTGATAAGCCTTGGCATCAATACTGCAAAGGGACTGCAGTACTGCCAGAATGATGAGAAGTTTTATGAAACGCTCTTAATGCAGTTCGCAACGGAGTCTGCCGGAAAACGGAAGGATATGGAACGGTTCTATGAGGAAGAAAATCTGCAGAGATATGCCATTTTGGTACATGCGTTAAAAAGTACCGCAAAGATGATTGGTGCTTCCGGTCTGTCGGAGAAAGCAAAGGCATTGGAGATGGCGGCAAAGGAGGGGGATTCCGCCTTTATTCATGAGAATCATGAGGAGATGAAGAATGAATATCTTTTGACCACAAATGGCATATTGGGAATTTATGGGAAAAAGAAAGGGAGTGGCGGAAAGCAGCAGGATGCTTTGGAAATGCCTGCGGCAGATTCGGAAATCCTAGAATTTTTACCTGCAGGAGAGGTGGCTGTGAAACCTTTTGGGGAGGCTTCGGACAGCATCATGGAATTTGAGCCGGAGTCCGGGACAGACGTGATGGAGTTTTTGCCGGAAAAGGAGGAGCAGGATGAGCATAAATAAATTACTGAAATGGTTTCATGATCCAGATGAGGAAATATCGTTAAGAACCTTTACCTTGACTTCCCTTCTTGTGGCGGTCACGCTTTTTGTCATCTTTATCTGGGACATCTTCATTGGGGAAAGTGCAGAAAAGCTGATCGTGCTGGGAGCAACCGTATTTGCCCTTCTTGCCATCGTCTGGTTTTCTGTCAGGTTTAGAAAGGCGGGGATTGGGAGCATCCTGGTAGGTATTGCGGTTATCTTTGTGGTGTTTCCTGTGGAGTTCTTTACCGGTGGCGGGGTATATGGATGTACGCCAATCTGGTATTCATTTGCTTTTATGTATATCGGGCTCAATATCAGGGGAAAGTGGAAATATGTGCTGCTTCCTTTGATTCTGGTTTCAGCCATCTGCTGCTATCTGGCTGCCTATTTTTATCCGGAGCTTCTGACGGAGCATGATATGAAGACGGCGTATCTGGATTCCGTTGCCTCTCTCATTGGCGTGGGAATCCTGCTCTATATCATGATGTCGTTCCTTTTGGACATTTACAGTACAGAGCGGGAGCTTGCAAAAAAGCAGACCAAAGAGATTGCGGAGCTCAACCAGACGCAGAACCGTTTTTTCTCCAGTATGAGCCATGAAATCCGTACCCCGATCAATACGATCATTGGGATGAATGAAATGATTCTAAGGGAAAATGTGTCTGATGAAGTGGCAGAGGATGCTGCAAATATTCAGTCGGCAAGTAAGATGCTGCTGCATCTCATTAATGATATCTTAGATATGTCAAAAATTGATTCCGGACAGATGCAGCTCTCATTAGTACCTTATCACACCGGGGACATGCTTTCAGATATTGTGGGAATGCTCTGGTTACGGGCAAAGGAGAAAGGACTGGAATTTCATATTGATGTGGCACCGGAGCTTCCGGCAGAGCTTTACGGAGATGAAGTGCGCATCAAGCAGATTCTCATAAATGTACTGAATAATTCCATCAAATATACAAAGCAGGGTTCCGTTACGCTTTCCATCCAGTGTGAAAAACGGGAGAACGGCGTTAAGGTCATCTATACCGTTACAGACACCGGAATAGGCATAAAAAAAGAGAGCATCCCGCACCTTTTTACGGCTTTCCGGCGCATAGATGAGGAAAAGAACCGTTACATTGAAGGAACCGGGCTTGGACTTTCCATTGTTAAGAAGCTCGTGGACCTGATGGGCGGAAAGATTACCGTAAATAGTGTATATACAAAAGGCTCCACCTTTATCATTGAGATTCCGCAGAAGATTGTGGACGAGACGGAAATTGGTGAAATTGATATGGAAAAAAGCCATTCCCTGAATCAGAGGGAGCAGTACCACCAGAGTTTTGAGGCTCCGGAGACTGTGATTTTGGTAGTGGATGACAATGCTTCCAATCTTCTTGTGGTGACAAAGCTTTTAAGGGCAACAAAAGTGAATATCCAGACAGCAGCCAGTGGTGAGGAGGCATTGAAAAAGACGCTTGATACGGCTTATCATGTAATCTTCATGGACCATATGATGCCGGAAATGGACGGGGTGGAATGTATGCATAGAATCCGGGAGCAGTCCGGAGGAATGAATAAACAGACTAAAATCGTGGCACTCACAGCCAATGCAGGCGGGGATATGAAGGCACTTTATGAAAGAGAGGGCTTTGATGGCTATCTTTTGAAGCCTGTCAGCGGGGAGGCTTTGGAAAACGAGCTGCACCGGCTGCTGCCAAAGGAGCTTGTTTCTGAACTCAGCACCAATAAAGAAGTAGTAGAGGCGAGTGTTTCGTGGATGAACGAGCAGAGGAAAAAGGCTGCTGTTGCTATTACAACGGACAGTGTTTCCGACCTTCCAAAAGAGCTGGTGGAAAAATACCATATTGCCATTCTTCCACATATGGTCGTGACAAAGGAAGGTATTTTTAAGGACAGTATTGAAATTGAGTCGAGAGGGCTTTTGTCCTATATGGAGAATGAAAAGAACACAGCGAGCACCGCATCCCCGGATGTGGCGGAGCATGAAGCATTTTTTGCGGAGCAGCTTACCAGGGCAAATAACATTATTCACGTTTCCATTTCCGGAAAGGTGGCGCACAGTGGTCTTCCGGCTGCAATCGAGGCGGCAAAGGTATTTGAAAATGTAACGGTGGTGGATACAGGACATCTTTCCAGCGGAGAGGGCCTGATGGTATTAGAGGCCTGCCAGATGGCAGAGGAGGGAAAATCCCCGGCAGAAATTGTGGCAAGGCTTGAACGTATGAAATCACAGGTGCATACGACTTTTGTGGTGGACAGTCTGAACTTTTTGGCAAGGGCAGGACAGGTAAGCCCTGGAATTGCAAGGATGACAAAGGTATTTATGGTGCATCCGGTGCTCGTGCTGAAAAAAGGGAAAATGGTGGTGAAACGGTTATATCTGGGAACAAGGGAGCGTTCCTGGAGCAAGTATATTTCGTCCGCATTTAATATCTTAAATACAGTAGACCACAGAATCCTTTTCATTACTTATGTTGGACTGAGTAAACGTGAGCTGGAAGAAATCAAGGAAGAAGTACAGAAAAAGAACAGGTTCATGGAAATATATTTCCAAAAAGCATCACCGGCCATTGCAGTAAACTGCGGTCCGGGAACCTTTGGACTGATTTTTAAGACAGAAGACAGGCGTGGAGGGGGACTTTCATAAGAACCCTCCACATGCCGGGTTTCTGGCACCAACATAAAAAAGAAATATTAGTTTTGGGGAGAACAGGAGAAAAATTGGATGACTTTGGAAAAGAAGAAAAAAAGGGATGTGGAGATTATACTGATTACGGCAGTATGTATTCTGATGAATTATTTTGGAAGAATGTGTGCTGTCGTAATGGAGCTGCCTGCCTGGATGGATACGTTTGGAACGGTGGCTTCGGCGTATATTCTGGGACCGGTCAGCGGAGCTGTGGTGGGCGTGTGCAGTAACATGATCTATGGATTGTGGGATCCGATGACCTGCGTTTATTCCA
>CADBMP010000305.1 GCA_902795775.1 uncultured Lachnospiraceae bacterium
ACACCGATGGACTGTTTCCCCTCAGAGGTCTTATCCCAGGAACAGTAGTACATATAATACTTGTCATGATATCTCATCACCTGTCCTGCCCACGCGGAAACATCATCCTGCGTCCAGGATACATCCTTCATATCCATCACAGGACCATAATATTTCCACGTCTTAAAATCCTGTGTGGAATAGCACAGATAATCCGGCATCACATACGCGCCTGCCGTCACTCCCTGGTCATGACCGGTATAAAGATATACCGTATCACCATCTACCAGAACAGACGGGTCGCCACAGTAGATCAGATTTCCATTTTCATCCTTTAAGCCAATCGGATTCGAGTTGATGGTAAATTCTTTTTTCACTGCAGCCTTTGGCGCAATCGGCTCTGTATCATACTTCTTAACTTTTTCTGCAGTCACCTTAATCTTCACATACGAAGATACTTTCTTTTTGTCTTTCCCTGTGACAGTCACAGTGATTTTAGCAGTTCCTGCCTTTTTTGCCGTTACGACACCTTTTTTTGTGACCAGAGCCACATCTTTTTTGCTCGATTTGAATGACACTGATTTTTTTGCTGCCTTCGGCGTTACGCTCACTTTGACGGTGACTTTTTTTCCCGCAATGACGGAATAAGATTTCTTTGTCACATTTTTACTGCCAATCTTTAAAGTCACGCTTTTTACTGTTTTTTTCCCTGCTGCAGACAGTGTTCCTGACGGCATAAACGCGGTCACTGCCACTGCCAGCGCAAGCCCGCAGGCCGCGCCCTGTTTCCATGTTCCAAGTCTCATAAAATTTTTCCCCTTCCTTATGATAAAAATTTTGCCAGTCATCATTTACCCTACATGTCTCTCAAACCTCTGAAATCCCAGAATCTTTTCTATCTCCTCCAGTGCGTCAGCCGGAATGGAAAAGCCGCTTGCCTTCACATTATTCTCCAGCTGGTGCGGCCTGCTCGCCCCCGTGATCACACAGCTGATTTCCTTCTTCCTTAAAATCCATGCCATCGCGAGTACGGAAAGATTCGTTCCAAGCCCCTCTGCTACCTTTTCTAACTTCTCCACCATATCCAGATTTTCTTCCGTCAGCATCTGGTTAATCTGTTTATCCGCCTGATGTGTGGCGCGGGAGCCCTCCGGAAGCGGCTGCCCTTTTTTATATTTTCCGGTCAGGAGCCCCTGGGAGAGCGGAGAAAAGACCGTAATCCCGATTCCATGCTTCCTGCAGGTATCTATGATTTCATGCTCGATATAACGGTCCACCATATTATACTGCGGCTGAATCACCGTCATCGGATGCAGGTGATATTTTTCAATGATGCCCTCCGCCTCCTCTAACCGGGCACTGCCCCACTCCTCGCTCACACCGTAGTAGAGGATTTTCCCCTGCGTCACCAGGTCGGAAAGCGCACGAAGCGTCTCTTCCATCGGCGTCGTCGTATCAAAACGGTGGCAAAAATACAGATCCAGATAATCCGTCTGCATATTTTTTAAAGAGCGGTCAATGCTTTCAAAAATATGCTTCCTCGAAAGACCCCACCCATTCGGTCCTTTTCCGGTCGGGAAAAAGACCTTGCTCGATATGACCAGTTCGGAACGCGGATACTCTTTTAAGACTTCCCCCAGAAAACGCTCCGCCGCCCCGCCGCTATAAGCATCCGCACAGTCATAAAAATTCACGCCGGATTCATACGCCAGTTTCACGATTTCTTTTGCCGTCTCAGCCTCACTGCTGCCCTTTAAGTCTGTCATCCAGCTCCCCAGCGCGACCTCACTGATCTTTAGTCCCGACTTTCCCACGTTACGATATTCCATACATCGCTCCTTTCCCTGCCGCATCACAGCTATTTTACAGTCACTTTTACCTTACCAGCCACGCCATTCTGCGCATAGACATAAACGACCGCCGTTCCTTTTTTCTTTCCTTTGATGACACCTTTTTTCGTTACGGATGCCACAGAATCCTTTGTACTGACATAACGGAGCGCACAGTAATTCTTTGTCTTTAATTTCTTTTCCGCAGGAATGGCTTTCCCCTTTAATGCAAAGGTCTTTCCTTTTTCCAGGCTGACTTTGTTCTTCTTCGCCTTTGTTGTCACCGCTTTTGCATTCGTATCATTTCCGCCGGATGTCACCGCAAAGATTGTGGCAGAAGTGGAGAGTACCTTTTCATTTTTATCAAAAGCGACCACCAGATATTTATAATACGTTCCCTTCTTCAAAGACTTCTGCTTATAGGACGCACCGCTTACTTTCCCCAGGCGTTTGAATCCGTTCTTTCCGGCAGCAGCACCGTACACCAGATATCCTTTTGCGCCGCTCACTTTTTTCCAGGAAAGTGTTACGGAAGTTTTCGCTGTCTTCGCTGCCTTTAAAAGTAATGGCAGTGCTTCGCTTCCCTTGACATCCTGGTCTTTCCTAAAGGATGCCAGATAGCTTTCCGCCTTAGAAACAGCCGTACCCTTTTTCGCGGTTGTCCCCAGTTTTTCTTTTATCTCATGTGTTTCCTCTCCCTCTTTGTCTTCCGTAAACTTATGGTCTTTCGCCAGAACGGAAATCTGAACATCTTTTAACACCGCGCTCCCCACAGAACCCCAGAAACTCGTCTCTGCATTTACGCCAATGCTGAATTTTTCGCAGGCAGACACATATTTTAAAAGATCCGCATACGTTGCCCCGCTCCCTGCCACATTCAATTTCGTAACAGACTCGCCGTCCACATTCAAATACAGTTCATCCTTTGTAATCATATATCTCACATGATGTTCCGTCCCTGATGCAATATAATCAGATGGAGTCTTCACATCGATCCAGTTCCCCGTCAGCTCATTATAACAAAGATACGGCATCGCCTGCTGCGTGATCCTTCCGGTATCATTCCCCTCTTTTTTATAAAAGGAGAACAGTCCGCCATACGCATCCACATTGCCGGAAAAATCCACCTTATAATCTATCTCCAGCACGTCCACGGTATCGCCAAAGAACGGATTCTCCATCACGACCGGCTCTTTGCCGCTTCCGATGGTATAGGAATCCTCTAACTTGATAAACGCCGGAACCTGATCCCTGATCATGACATCCTTCAACGTACATTTCTCCGTCGCCCAGAAAGAGTTGACATCCACAGTCGTCCCCCAGCTGAATTTATCACACTTTTCCCTGATGTAATTCAAAATCTTTTCATATGTATAATTCTCACCCGTTACAGAAGCAGTCAGGACTGTTCCATTTTCCGTCATCTTCACGCCCTCTTTCGTGAGGATAACCTCATACGTATAATCCTTTCCAAAGGATGCCGCCGCTGCCCCGTCCGGATCTGCCGGTTTCTTATCAAACACGCCATATTTCACATCACACCAGGAGCCATTCAGATCATTATAGCAGAGATACGGTCCGGACTGTAAAGATACACGTCCCTTACCGGTACTGTCAAAAAAGCTTAAAAGTCCGTCATAACCGGTCTTATATGCGCCCTCTGCCCAGTTCACCGTATATTTTATATAGACCGTATCCAGAGTTTCCCTTCCATAAAACGGATTATCCAGTGTCGCCGCACTCGTGCCGGAAGTCAGATCCACATCGACTTTTTCCTTCGTCAGTTCCATAACAGACACCGTCACATCATACGTCTTTTCAAAGTAATACGCTCCCTTTGAAATCCGTTCGGTCAGGACCACCGGTGTATTTTCTGTCACTTTTCCTAATGTTCCGTCTGACT
>CADBMP010000306.1 GCA_902795775.1 uncultured Lachnospiraceae bacterium
GCCTGAGTCCATTCTCGGTAAATGGAAAGTCCTGTGTCCACCATGTTGACCATAAGCGCATGATTGCACCTGGTAATACCTTTTTCTTAATGCCCTTCTTATAAACCTTGAACTGATACGCCATGATCCACTTCTTGAACTCTAAATCTGGTACGGTAATATCCATTTGTACGTTTACATCTGTTTTTACGTTTTCTTTTGCATTTTCCTTTACATTTTCTTTTACATCTGTCATCATATGAAAATCCTCCATTATTTTATTTTGTTTGTTGAGTGCTTCTTTACATTGATAATAATTTGATAATGTAATTTTTGAGCATAAAAATAAGAACACTATCCATAGAATAGAATCCTGTCAGGATTTAACAGAATCTATGATAATGTTCTTATGCAGATACTCAAAATATAATACTGGCTATCGGTTTAAATTTTACCCTTTTTTGTACCCTTTTTTCTTATCAAATTGCGATAATTTACGACAAGTTACGATAACTTCTATTTTTTCATACAACACTCGCAAGCACGATAAATAATGGTTTTAAGCGCATTTTAAGAATTATGATTTTTTAACTGCCATAAAATAATGTGTTTTACCATTTTTTCTCCTTTCTGTTCGTGAATCCTTTATGATATAGATAAAAATATACCATAAAACCACGATGCTTTCAACTATTGGATGGCAGCCTCATATCATGATGTAAACGCCTTTTACTCTTTGTTTCCACTTGACTTTCTACTCTTTCCGGTCTCTCAGCCGCTTTTCCGACGAGAAATGCCAGTCATGTCTGTGCGGACACTTCGTCAGTACTTCCTTTACCGACTTTGCGAATCGCTCCTCCTTAAAAGGACGGACGATAAAATCGTGGATATGATTCCGAAATGCTACCGATGCAAAGTCCTCATCCCCTGTTATCCAGATGATCTGCGTGTCGGGATAACGCGCGCTCTGGTCATCCACCACATTCATTCCTTTTGCACCGTCCAGAGCCACCACAACCAGGTCATACTCATGTTCATAATGACAGAAACCATCCAGTGGATCCCTGTAAATGTCTACGGGCTCTGCTTCTGTTTGTAAAATTCTGCTTAAAACCGCATATTCTGTATCGCTCTCTGTATAGACTACTGCCTCCATTTTTTCCCCCATCTTCCTGTTTGTTTCCGGAATATCATAGTATTGCTTTCTCGCCTGACCGTATCAGAGCCACCAAATCCTCCACTGTGCTGATCAGCCTCCCGTGATGCTCTTTTATGAATCCTGTGTCAGCTTTTTTGGCAGCATCTTCAAGATCTTTTGCCAGTTCATACACCGAGGAAGCACCGAGCATTTTCACATTGCTTTTCAAAGCGTGGACCATCACCTCATAATCATGCCAGTTTCCATCCTGATACAGGCGGTCTGTTTCTAAAAGTTTCTTTTCGTACAGCTCTACGAAGTCGCTTAACATTTCAAAATAAAATGATTCATCTCCCGCACAGTACATTAATCCGTCATCCACATCAAGCCCCGACTTTCTGAGGTGGTCTGTGTCATAATCCACTTTTTTTCCGTTATCTTCGTAAATCGTTCCGCCATCTTCCCCGTCCGGAACAAATTCCAAGATCCCGTCTTCCCCTGCAGGAACGAATTCCATGATTCCGTCTTCCCCTGCAGGAACGAATTCCATGATTCCGTCTTCTTCTGCCGGAACAAATTCCGGCATTCTTTCCTCATCCGTATCCTGATAGGCTCTTTTTGGAAGATGTACTGACAATTTTTCCACCAGATGCTTTATCTCGATAGGCTTTGACAGGTAGTCATCAAAGCCTTCTTTCAGATAAGTCTCCCTTGCGCCGACCACGGCATTTGCCGTCAGTGCGATCATGACCGTTTCCTCCGGCACCAGTCCGCTTTCCTTCAACCTGTGGAGCGTCTCGATGCCATCCATGCCGGGCATCATATGATCAAGGAAAACAATGTCATAAGTCTCTTTCTTCATATATTCTATGGTTTCCTTCCCCGAAACTGCCTCCTTCGGCTTTATGCCACAAAGCTTCAGAAGATTTCTCGCCACCTTCAGGTTCATGTCATTATCATCCACCATCAGGATTCTAGCGGACGGTGCATATATGACATCTCCTTTGTCCCTGTGTGCCTTGCTTTCCTTCAGCCTCTTTTCATAATCTCCAATCGGCAGGTCATCCACAATCTCCTGCTCTATGACAAAAGAAAATACCGATCCTTTCCCATAAGTGCTGTCGACCTGC
Source organism: uncultured Lachnospiraceae bacterium (assembly GCA_902795775.1). GTDB lineage: Bacteria > Bacillota > Clostridia > Lachnospirales > Lachnospiraceae > Butyribacter. The sequence goes on from CADBMP010000306.1 coordinate 2,248, forward strand.
AGCCTGCTCCCCATCATCGTAAGCAGGCTCGTGACAATGGATATGCCAAGTCCCGTTCCCTCTATATTGTGATTCCGCACCTTGTCAAGCCGCTCAAAAGATTCAAACAGCTTTTCCCGGTCCTCGTCACGGATTCCGATGCCCGTATCCTTTACGGATACCGCTATGGATGCCTTTTTGTCCCTTTTTTCTATGACCTTCATAGAAAATGTGACGCTGCCTTTCTCTGTATATTTTACGGCATTTGTGAGGAGATTCATAATCACCTGCGAAACACGCACATCATCACCTTTAAGCACGCATGGCAGTGTCTCGTCAATATCCATTTCAAATACAAGACCTTTTGCATCTGCCCTCTGTGCGATGGACTGATACAGGTCATTGATGAAAGAAACCGTGTCATATTTTACCGGCACAATCTCCATTTTTCCATCCTCTATTTTTGAAAAATCCAAGATGCTGTTGATAAGCGTCAGCAGCGTGTTTCCCGCCGAATCAATATTGCTTGCATACTCAAGGATCTCCTCGTCCTCAGATTCTCTCAGTATCATCTCATTCATTCCAAGGACAGCATTGATAGGCGTCCGGATTTCATGGGACATCTGTGCAAGGAAGCTGCTCTTTGCATTGCTTGCAATCTCAAATTTTTTTACTGCCTCCACTTCTTCCGTCACATCCACAAACACACAAAGATAACAGAAAATCTCCTTGTATTTATCCTTAACGGCACTTAACCGCACCGAATAGGCTTTTGATTTGTCCCTGCTCCATAATCTCCCCGTATATACCTCATTTTCTGAAGACTCAAATGCTTTTTCTGCTTCTTCACCGGACAGAACAAAGAAACTCTCCAATTTTTTGCCCATCACTCCCACAGTCTCTGCAAATGTGCCTGCATAGCGGTTCATCATGGACACTTTCCTGTCCACATCCAGCACGATCACACCAGCCTCAATAAAGTCAAACAGCCGCTCCTTGATTTTACCGGTACGGATGTCAAAAGAACCGAGCTCTGTCGCCCCATACCACAGCACGATGGTGCAAAGAGCGGCTCCCAGACCGGATGTGGAGACCGCCGGTTTTCCTATTGCCGGCAAATAAGTATCGGGCATTGTAAAAATGAGCATGATAAAATTGGCGAGAAAAACAAGGAAGAGAAATTTTCGCAGCCTTTTTACTTTATTATTTTTTATCCAGACAATGCCAAAGGAACACAGGACAAGAAATATAAACAAAATAAATCCCGTATGGAAAGCCCTGTTCACTGATCCTTCCGGGTTCGAGACCCATGTGGTATATCCAACCCTCCGCAGAAACAGATCCACATGATCCTGTGAAAAGATGATATAATCAAGAAGGCCTGCGAAAGCAGACAATTTCTTAAAACACCTGACTGCCTCTTGTTTTGCACCGGATATTTCCGTGACTAAGAAAACCTCTGTGACAAGAAAAGCAACAACGCCGATATCGCCTCCTTTGCGAAAGATATTGCAGAGCGAGAGATCACTGCATATTCCAAAAAGCCCAAAACATATGCACCAGACTGCCGAACAGATGCCACAGGATAATATATAGAAACGGATATTGCCCAAAGCCTCTTTATTTCGGAAATAAAAACTGATTCCACAAACCGCAGCCACCGTACCGATTACAAGTAATATGCAATTTATCATCCACATTTCCATGCACCTCCCCAAAAATTCAATTTCCTGATCATTCTGTTAGGATGCAGAAATGAAATCATATCCTGAACCCTGCTACTGTTTCCTGTAAATTTCTTGCGCTCTCTAACACCTCATCCGTCTGCCTTGACACATTTTCACTTTCATATGTCATATCCTGCAAATGATTATTCACAGCATCAACAGCAGAATTTAATTCCATCTGTGCCTCATTGATTTCCGTAATGGATGAAGTGATTTCACCAATCTTTTTATCAAGCTCCCCGATGCCATAATCAAGCCGGCTGCTTTTCTCTGCATAGTAGGACGCATCTTTCCCATAATCCCCCACAATCTCTCCTAATCTCTCATAATCTTTTATTACAACTGCATCTATAAATTCCAGTAGCTGGTTGCTCTCCTTTGAGAGTGCATTAACATTTTCCAGCACCTTGCTGGTCAATTCATTGACCTTACCGATCTCGCTTCCCGTTGTCATGCTGAGGTTCTTGATCTCATCCGCCACTACCGCAAAACCTTTCCCTGCTTCCCCTGCCCTGGCCGCCTCGATTGATGCGTTCAATGCGAGCAGGTTTGTCTGGGCTGCTATATTTTGAATTGCCTGCGACACATCTGCTATCTGGTCAATGACCCTTGCCCCTTCAATCGCCTTTGTCAGCCCTTCCTTGCTCTGTCTGGTGGAATCCATGACATATTCCCTGTCTTTTTTGATTTCCGGTGCTATCTCATTTAATCTGTTTATGATTTCAGAGGCACGGTCATCCATCTCCGATGCCTGTTTTGTCAATTCCACCGTTGTTGATTTTAACAAAGAACAGTTGTCCACGATATCCTGTATGCTTTCGGATTGTGATGCCACATTTGCGCCGGTCTCCTGCATGGATGCACTGATATCGGTGACACCCTCCCGGATGTTTGCAATCCCCGACCCGTTTTCCTCTGTTTTCTCTCTGATGATTACAGATTCTTCCTTTGTCCTGTGTATGACATTCAGAAATTTCTCCTCCAGTTCTTCAATCAGGCCCGCAATTTCCTCCACTTCATTGTCAAATTTGGAACCTCCCAGATTCCCGGCTATTTTTTCTTTGATAAATATTTTCAGCCGCTCCATAGGCATCAGCATCTTTTTGATGCTAGTCCGCAAAAACAGAACAGAGGAAATGATCATAAGCATGCTGAGCACTATAATGAATAGGATGTTATTTGATATTTTTCTTGATATGACTTTCTTTTCTTTTACAATCCCCAGAATCCATCCTGTCTCCTCCAGTTCATGAGTGACCAGATACTTCGCTGTATGGTCATAATCCGTAAATTCCTTCATCTGTCCTTCTTCCAGATTCAAAGAGACCTTATCAGACAGGATTGTGTTTCCCTCTTCTGACGGGAGAAAATCCGGATTATAATGCACTACCACGCTCCCGTCCTCAGCCAGAAGGAATGACTTCATATTTTTTGAGGAACTGATATCATTTACCTGTCCTACCAGAGAATCAATGGAAATATCTGCCAATACACACGCTTTGTAACCAGGAAAATCCACCGGTTCTGCAAGCGATAAAATCATTTTTCCCGTTGCAAAATCCACATAAGGTTCTGTATAGATAAGCCCCCCTTTCTCCATGGCAGCCTTCCACCAGCCCCTTGTCGTTGGATCCAGATCCAGAGAAGAATGGTCGGCTGGAAAAACTCCTCCATCGTACCCAAGACAGAAATAATACATGATTGCTTCCGGGTTTTTTGAAAGCCTCGCCTTCAGATAGTCCATGATTCCATCCGTATCCTCTGTGTCAAAATGAGGAATTGCCTCTGCAATAGAATCAATAATGCCCGCCTGCTTTTTGATCCACATGTTCATCGTATCTGCACTTCCCTGCACCTTTGTCAGCAGCATTTCCGCATTGTCCTCTTTCAAGGTGTTTCCCATGACGTTTCCCTGTATGAAAGCAATGATCACAATGATACATATCATGCTGACTGCTGTTACCTTAACAATTTTTCCCTTGATCGTATGTTTCATCCTCGTATCCTCCTAATACAGTTTCTTTTCGCCGAACTGCCTGAACGCATAAACAGCGAAAAACATTCAAAACATAATAGATTCTGCCCTAAATTACAAGACATCTGTGGCGAAAAGACAAAAACTGTGACGAAAAGCAATAGACACATTTCTTTTTTTGCATTATCATTAATCTGGATATTTATATCTGAAAGGATCTTGATATAAATATCACCATAGTAGATAACAGGCCGCATATTCCGTTAGAAACATTGAAAGCGTTTCTGACAAAATATGCGGCCATGAACTGTTTAGATTTTTTCTTGTATGAATTTCCAGACGGGGAAATTTTTCTTTCAGAATATGCGCTGTTTACTTATACGGCGGTATTTCTTGATATATATGACCGGGATGACCGGTATATTTAATCTACTTTTTGAATACTGTCTGAACCACTATAGTGCCATCCATCTTTCTCTTTCCACCAGCACTCAAGGGCATCACCAAAGCCTTTGTAATAAGTATAGGAACCTTTTTTGCCTACTTTAATAATCCATTTACCGTTTTTCTTTTTTGTAGATACAATTTTACTTTTACCAACATATTTTCCTTTATGTTTCGGACTATATACATGAGAATAATCTTTATTCCATAAAGAATATTCTTTCATATATTCAGACGTAAAAATGAATTTGACTGCGCCCGAATTTCCTGCGGTTACCCATGTTCCCTTTAGAAATTTCATTGCACTTTTTGTTGCTTTTGCTTCCGATATCTGCACGTTAGTTACAATATTGAAATTTACTAAAAGCATTGACAATAATACAGATACCGCTAACATTTTCTTTAATTTTAACATTACATGTTCCTCCTTTTATCTTATAATTTCGCATAAACTGAATAGCTTTCACTGTCCAACTGTACTTACAAAAGCAATACATTTTTTGCTTTCCCACCGCTCCCGTAAAGGCATCCTATCTTCCTTCTGTTATTTCTATTTTATATACCTTATGTGCATAGATTGCTATCAATATTGTGGCAAAATATAAATATCCCAATGATATCAATGTTGCTCCAAAAGAATTATTTATAATCACAGCTGTAATAATAGTCAAAACGCCTGCAATCATTATTGCAATATGTTCCTTCTCGTCTGCAGCTTTCTGAGCCTTATGCTCTGACTCTTTGAACCAGAATCAGTCCTTATGGATTATGATGCCTTATCAAGCATGTCATGGATATATGTCCGCAGGCCGTCCTCCGTATCTATGCCGTATTTCCGGTTTATCAGGATATAGTATTTCATGATCCTCTCTTTCGGCAGAAGCTCACTGGAAGGAATGCTGTCTCCGTATCCTCTCCTCGCTTCCAGCCACGGATCTTCATTGTGCGTAATCTTCTCCAATATCTTTCCGCCATACATACCGAACGTGTTCACAACAAGGTCGATCACCCGCTTCTCGTCATCTGTCAGGGCATCCTCCGTTCCACTAAGAAGTGCGAAC
>CADBMP010000307.1 GCA_902795775.1 uncultured Lachnospiraceae bacterium
AATGATCGTCTCTGCAGCCGAATTCTTCCAGGGCACCATAATTGAATGCTTCCTGATTATCCAAAATAAACTGTTCACGATCCTCTGCCGCCAACGGCACAATCCCGACACTCATAGCATTTTCCTGCCTTCCTTTGTCATATATCTTTAGATACTTCTGAAAGATTTCCTGATAACTCCTGTCAATTCTCCAAACAAAAATATTATAACACGCTGAAATAAAGTTTGGAACAACTATTTATAAATTTCCTTAACAATCAGAGAAATCAATACCACAAGAAATCCGCCTGCATATGGACAGGGTATGCCCTCCTGATTCGGAAAAATGCTTTTCATGCTCAATTCCGAGATATTCCAGTATCTGGATGCAAGCTCATAAAACAGGTTCAGCCATTCATAAGTCAGCCGTTCCCGATTCTCTTCGTTTTCCATTTCCTTATCCTCTGATTTTAAGAGCCGGCCTGCCTGTGTAAAATTCCTGCAATTCTCCAGCCATTCTGCCAGTTCCCTGATTACGGATCTGTAACAGCTCATCCACATATTGCTTGAAAACCGCTCATCCTGTAAAGGCTGGTACTCCGGCAAATCACTTCCAGCCCTCTTACATAATTCATAAAGTTTCTCATCTTCCCCGCAGGAAAGCAGAAGCCTCCATGCCTTTTTCCATGCCCCTATATATTTATCCTGAATCCGTGAAATTCCAGGAAGCTTCGGCAGGATAAATTCCTGGCCACAATCCGCGCTATCCCAGAATGCAATTGCTGATACCATAGCCCGTCTTGCAGCCGCTTGCAAGGTAACTGGTACCGAATCATTCTTTGGATCCGCTATTTCTGCAAGTGAATCAATTTCCATTGCCCTTTTCAAATCACGAAGATAGGTCTTGTCAGACGGCCTATCCCGTTGGAACTTATCTTTAAATTCAGGATGATGCCTGCATAAAAACTCTATGGCCTGCACACTTGGATGCTCCTGCGTCCGTGTCCGTTCCACCACTTCATTCCATGAACCGTTTATAATTGGAGCCCGCAAGAAATTAATCATAAAAAACTTCCGCAAAAGCATGTTCTCTTTACGGTCTATAAAAATACTGTTACTGCCAAACAGTTTATGGTTCAGCAAATTTCCGAACGGTCCTTCCAGCTTTTTTGCAAATGCACTTTCCAGTTCTTCATCAAATAAGTCAGTATCCGAAAAGGTCTTCCTCAATTTTTTTGTCTGAAATGTATTTTTTTTATAATCATAAGAATTTACCTTCTCACCTTCCGCAAACTGCCTAATGAGAAGCCTTGGAATATAATGCGTATTGCTCAAATCAATCCCCCCTTGAACCGAAATACAATATTCAAATATTTATATAAAAATCTCCATATCCGTACAATTCCAAGTACCTATCGGCATCCTGCATTCTCTCACAGCATACTTTTTAAATCCTGCTGCCTCATAACAATGCCTTGCGCTCTCATTATTTTCAAATACGCCCAGATCAATCCTCGCGGCACTGAGATGTTCCTTCACATACTCTATTCCAAGCCGAAGCATTTCTTTTCCATACCCTTTTCCCCTTACAGCAGGACTTACGATTACAAAACCAAACCGGACAGAACTGTCATCGTCATCCCTCGGATACCGGATAATGAAATGCCCGATAATGTTTTCATTCTCATTTACAGCCGTAAGCGGATAGAAGCGTCCGGTTTTTAACTGGGGCGCATAGTTTTCATTTATGTCATCTCCCAAAAGCGGATACCTGTTAAACCTGTCCGCAGACCACTTATATAGTTCTTCCTCTGACCGAATCCACCCGGCTATAATCTGCGCATCTTCCTTTTTAAAATCTCTCAGTATCATTTTATGTATCACTCCTTGTCATTTCAGTGAATGTCTTATTCCTGTAATTTACATCATCTCTGGCGGTAAATCCCTGATGTTCAAAAAAACATTGCCGCATCAGATTTCATAAATTTTGTTAAATCGGATATAAGTATATCATAATATTGATCATTTTTTAACTTCTATTTCATTTCCCTAACCATTGCTCAGGTTCATTAAAGTGTGCAAGAGCGGGCTCTTTTTATACTTTTCCGATGAAATGCGCCGAGAACACGATTGCAAGCTTCTTAGAACCCGGATATTGACAGCTAAATACGAGTCAGATATTGAATTTTCAAGGTGCATAGCTAAAATCTATATGCAAAGTTTGAGTAAAATAATATAAAATAATGATTGTTAATTTTAACTTTTTTGATGTATAATATACTTAATACGCAAAAAGAATATTATGCGCAGGAACGGAAACATATAGAATTGGCAAGGCACTGAATTGTAACATAAAGGAACATCAAGATATATGTATGCATATGTTATTTGGACATTGATTTTATTGACAATGTTTGCAGTGACAGCATATACCCGGCAGGAAATGATACCAGTAAAAACATGTATCTGCCTGTGGATATGGCAACAGGAAAATCGGAGGGAAATTTTGGATGGAGCAGAGATACCAGCTTAGAAAAGCCGCCGGATGCTATTGGCTTTTAGATATGTGGCAGACGGGAAAGACCAACACAAAGCCTGTTATACTAAATGAAAATGGCGCCATCATCTGGCAGAGGCTTCGTGAGGGGGAAAATCAGGAAGCAATTGCAAAAGAGTTTCATCAGAACTATGGGATTTCTGAACAGGAAGCCCTGCAGGATATTGGAGCTTTTTTAAAGCAGCTGGAGAAGCAGGGGGTGCAGGTCACACGAACGTGTGAAGTGTAACCAGGCAGCGGGGCGAGACAGGGGCCTAATGAAAAGGAGATTGCATTTATATGGATTTTGTGATATCTTGGGTTGATGGGAATGACAGAAAGTGGCGGGAAGAAAAAAGAAAGTATATGGCAGGCGAAGAAGCAGATGATAAAGAGGAACGTTACAGGGATTGGGAAAATCTGCGCTATTGGTTTCGTGGGGTCGAACAGTATGCACCTTTTGTAGAACAGGTGCATTTTTTGACGTATGGACATTTGCCGGCATGGTTGAACACGAATCATCCAAAGCTTCGGATTGTCAGGCATGAAGCGTATATTCCGGAAGAGTACCTTCCGACATTTAACTCACATACGATTGAGCTTTGTATGCATAAGATACCCGGACTTTCCGGACAGTTTGTATATTTCAACGATGGTATGTTTTTGACTTCCAAAATAACGCCGGAGTTTTTTTTCCGGGCAGGAAAACCCTGTGATATGCTTGCTTTCCAGCCGGTGGTCGCAAATCCGCAGAATCCGGTGATGTCCCATATTTATCTGAACAATACTCTGGTCCTTTCCAAGTATTTTAAAAAAAGGGAAAATGTGAAAAAACAGCCGCACAGTTATTTCAAGTTCGGCTATCCGCCGCTTTATTTTTTTTATAACCTGCTGGAACTGGCATTTCCTCTTTTTACAGGATTTTATACGGCACATGGGCCTTCCCCGTTTTTGAAAAGTACGTTTGAAGAGCTTTGGGAGAAAGAAAAGAAGCTTTTGGGCACAGTATGCAGCCATAAATTCCGCGATTCGTCGGATGTAAGCCCCTATCTTTTCAGAGAATGGCAGAAACTTACGGGGCAGTTTGTACCTTCCAATGTGATGAAAGGATTTCGGTATTTTAATGTATCGGATGACAATTCTGAACTAATTCATACGATTATGGGGGGACGGGCAAAGGTCGTCTGCATCAATGACGCAAATGTTCCGATTGCTTTTGAAAAGGCAAAACAGGAAATTCAATATGCTTTTGAAAGATTGCTGCCCCAAAAGTCATCCTATGAACGGTAGAAATGATAAAGAAATATGGGAGATTGATATCTGTGGCCGGTAATTACTTTTGAGCGGATATTTTTTGAACTAGATTATGATAGAGGAAGGTGCGTGGCATGGAATCAAAGAGCAGGACGGAATATTCCGCAAAAAATACGACTGTCTCGCTGATTTCCCGTTTGCTCAGCATATTGATGGGATATGCCCTGCGGGTAATTTTTACACATACATTGAGTGCAAGTTATGTAGGAATCAACGGATTGTTTCAGGATATCATCAATGTGCTTTCTCTTTCCGAACTGGGTGTGGGGACAGCAATAACCTATGCACTTTACAAACCGATAGCAGACGGGGATACGGAAAAGCAGAAATCCCTGATGCAGATGTTTGGCAGATTTTATCATATGGTGGCACTGGTCACGGGGTTGGCAGGTACCGCCCTTGTACCTTTCCTGCCCTGGATCATCAAGGACAGCCATTCCATTGATTGTTTGGCATTTTTATATCTTTTGTATTTGTCCAATACAGTCAGTTCATACCTTCTGAGTTATAAGCGTGTACTGATTGATGCCCACCAGCTTTTGTATATTGGTACGCTTTATCAGACGATCTTCTGGGTGGTCAAAGATCTGATTCAGATGGTGGTTCTGATTCTGCTTCAAAATTTTGTCCTGTTTTTGGTAATTGATTTGGTGACGACCGTGATTTGCAATATCTGTATTTCCAGAAAAGCGAACCGGCTTTATCCGTATCTGCGCGATCCTGAAATTCTTCCTTTGCCAAAGGAAGAAAAGACAGCAATTTTCAAAAATATCCGTGCCATGATGATGCACAAAATTGGCAATGTCGTGGTGAACAATACGGATAATCTTTTACTTTCTGCGTTTACAGGCATTACGGTGGTAGGGAGTTATTCAAACTACTATCTGGTGATTGGTTCATTGCGGCAGCTTGCCACACAGATTTTTCAAGGACTGGCGGCTAGTATAGGAAATCTTGGGGCGACCGAATCGAAACAAAAGATCCGGACTGTCTTTGAAGCTACATTTTTCATAGGTCAGTGGATTTATGGATTGTGTGTCATCACCTTGTACGAACTGGTGAATCCTTTTATTGTGATGAGTTTTGGCAGACAGTATTTGTTTGACGAAAAAATTGTACTGGTGCTCTGCATCAATTTTTTCTTAAATGGAATGAGAAATGCAGCATTGACCTTTCGGGATTCTCTGGGGCTCTTCTGGTATGACCGGTACAAGGCGGTTCCGGAGGCAATTATCAATCTAGCGGTGTCTTTGATTCTGGTCAGTCAATTTGGTGCTATCGGGGTTTTTGGGGGAACGATGATCAGCACGCTTGCAACTTCTTTCTGGATTGAGCCACTGGTATTATATAAGTACGGATTTCATGCATCCGGAAAGGATTATTTTGTCAGGTATGGAGTTTATTCTGCAGTCATAGGGGTGGTATGGTTTGTCACGGACAGGCTTTGCGGGCAGATACAGGGCAGCCTTCCTGTGCTTCTTTGTATTCGCTTTCTGATTTGCATGCTTGTGACAAATAGTTGTTTTTTTCTTTTTTATCATCAGACGGCAGAGTTTTTATTTTTGAGAAAGAAGGCATGGAAGCTTTTGCATCGGAAGCTGCAGAAAAAAGATGAAAGGTAGAGGGCTGTGTAAAATGTAACAATTTTTACAGTTCCTAAGCATTTTTAGAAATTGTAGATCAATCAATAAACAGAAGGAAAGAAGGATGGCGTTATGAACAAAAATTTGAAAAAGGAAGAGTTATGTCTGCTCAGACTTTTATGCATGGCAATTGGAAAAACGGGAGCCAAAAAGGTGTCTGCAGAGCATCTGCATTGTAACCAGGAAACACTTCTGCAGATTGCGGAAAAACATGCAGTTCTGCCGCTTTTGTATGATGTTTTGGAGAAGATGGGACATCTGGATGAGGTGGTTTTTGAAGATTTTCAAAAAAAATGCCAGATTACGGCCATCTCAAACTACCGGCTTTTGTTTCTGACCAGATATCTGACTACTTTTTTGAAAGAGCATGGGATTATTGCGGTTACACTGAAAGGTGTATCAACAGCTTCTTTGTATCCAGTACCGGAATTGCGAAAATCAGGAGATATTGATTTTCTGATTCCTTATGTGTCGGATTGCGAAAAGGCCTGTTTGCTTTTGAGACAGGAAGGGTTTGCTCTGAAAGAGAAACAATCTGCCCTGCATCATAAGGAACTGGTGAATGAAGAGGGAATCAGCGTGGAACTTCACGGGATGCTCGCAGAACCCTTTGAAAGCCAGGAAATCAACCAGTATCTGGATAAGCTTCTGATGGAATACCGTCTGCAGGTGGTGGAAAATACGGAATGGGGCGTTTCTTTTTATCAGCCTTCTGAAAGCTATCATGCATTCTATCTGGTTCTGCATATGCTGCAGCATTTTTTGAGGGCGGGATTTGGATTGAAATATCTATGCGACTGGGTGGTTTTTTGGAATCGTCCGGTCCTTACGAGAGACAAGGCAGTGTTTTTGAAACTATGCATGAAGAGTGGAACTCTGGGATTCGTACAGGTGATGACTGCTGTGTGCATTCGGTATCTGGGATTGAAAAAAAACGGTGTCGAGTTTCTATATAAAAGAAATGGGATGGATTTTGGAATCCGGGTGACAGAAGAACAGATTCAGGACTTTTTACGGGACATCCTGAATGCAGGGGAATTTGGACATTCTGCAGAAAACCGGATGGTCGCGATGCGTGGAACAGGACCTGTGGCATATATCCGGGAATTTCATCATCAGATGCATTTGAATTTCCCGGCAGCAGGAAGGAATATTTTGCTTTGGCCGGGGCTCTGGGGAGTTACCCTGTACCGTTTTATGAGGAACAATCAAAAAATCCGTGGAGGCTCCGGTCAGCAGATTTTGAAAGAAGCGAGAAAAAGAAGCCGTCTGGTAGAAGGATTGAAACTATTTAAAAAAGTAAAGGGCATGGCCTAAAACTCTGTTTTGTCTGGATTTGCGAGCGTAATGCGTTGCGCATTTGTGTCATTTTATAGGGATTTTATACAATTTTTTTAAAAATATATTGTAATTTGAGCAAAACGACAAATTCATTTCAAAAATAGAAAAAAATGGTTGCTTTTTCCTGAAACTCATGCTATTCTTGGGTTAAGATAGTTTTGTAGCTTATATTGTTTTGATACCAAAGGAGGAGGAGAAGATGGGAAAAATAGCATGGGTACAACCATTAGCTACTGTGCAGCAGTTTGTAGCAAATGAGTACGTTGCAGCTTGCTGGAATGTAAAGTGTGATGTTGTTGGAGTTAAGGTAGGCGGAGGTTATCCAGATGAACCGTCGGATACTACGCACAGAGCAGCGTTCTGTGGAGCTGATGGTCACTACCAGATTGAATTAAATGATAATAATGTTCCTGTCAGCATGACAGAAATCAAGACAGATAAACTCGGGGATTTACCTTGTACTTTATACGAGGATGGATCTTATACAAAAAAAAAGGAGATTGCAACTGTAAAATCAGGGGACTATATTTACTGGACGACGTCATCCGGCAAACGTACTTGGCATCATCATGGACCGGTTAGCGGAACATCAAATCATTCATGATTATTATATGTGATACATATCATATCGTTTCACCTTGCTTCGGCAAGGGGGAAAGCAGAATAAGCTCACTGGTCGTGAAAACGGCTGGTGGGCTTATTTCAGGATAGGAGGAAATATGGGAAAAAAACGGATAACTGATTTTGAAGAGAAAGAATCCCTGCTTTTGGAAATGATTTCTGATTCCCTGACTCTAAAAAGCGAAGAGATCGGGAACACAGAAAATACAAATTCTTCCCTGCTTCACGGACTGACAGAGTTTGCAGCCCATCAGTCCGTGCTTCCTATTATCTATCACAGGCTTTTGAAAGAAAAAAATCTGGCTGCGGAGGACCGGGAGTATCTGGAGATGATGGTGCAGGAGAAAGCTGCGAAGTTTTACCAGATCCTTTTCAATGCCAGGAGCAGCATCGAGCTTTTGCGGAAAAACGGGGTTTCTGTCGCCCTGCTAAAGGGCGCGTCCGTGGCATGTTTTTATCCGGTGCCGGAATCCAGAAAATCTTCGGACATCGATCTTTTTTTGCTTCGGTCTGAGGATGTTTCTGCGGCTTGTCAGATTTTTGAGGCAAATGGATACCGCCAGATCACGGAGGGGCAGACGGAGCATGCCAATCCGCATGAACTGTGGGGCACGCCGGATCGCCATCTTCTGGAACTGCACACGATGCTGGTGAAACCTACGGAAGACCGGAATTTCAATGAATATGTGGCAAAGCGTTTTGCTTTGTCAGGGGATGCGCTTTTGGAAAAAAATGTGCTCGGTTTTTCGCTTCCGGTTTTTCCGGATGATTGCCTGGCATTTCATCTGCTCCTGCATATGCGGATGGATTTTTTTGCTTCCGGATTTGGGCTGAAGCTTTTGTGCGACTGGGTGGTTTTTTGGAACAGGAAGGTTGAGCCTGCCTTGGTGGAAAATTTTCTCCGGGATGTAGAAAAATGTGGGATGAAGAATTTTCTTTCGGTCATCACATCGGTCTGTATTTCTTATCTGGGGCTTTCGGCAGATGGAAGCGGGACTCTGGTCGAAAAAGACGGGGATTATTTTTATGAAAACGGGCTTTTCTGCAAAAAGGCAGAAGAAAATCTGGTTCATGATTTTCTGCAGGATGTGTTTGATGCGGAAAGGCATGGAAAGCCGGGCGGTGATCGCATGATGGCACTGCAGGATACGGGCATCCTAAGCTACATTCGCAGTTTTCATCATCTGACGAAGCTGTATTTTCCAAAAGCCAGCCGGTGGGTGGTCACACTGCCTTTTTTGTACATCTTTGTATTTGTCCGTTTTTTGTATAATAACCACAAGATTCGGGGAGGACAGTCTGTTTCTGCAGTCATCAGCAGCACGAAGAAACGAAGCGAGCTGGCAAAGCAGCTCTTTTCAAAGACATTATGAGGAAAGCCCCCTATTGGAAAGCTCTTTATTACTAAATGGCTGCTAAACCAAATGAAATGGAAGAGCGAATTGCTGCAAAATTATTTAGAAATGTTTCAATAGAATCATGGAGGATTGCGATGGAAGAACCAAAATATCAGACACAGCCGGAATTTATTTTCCGGGAAATTGGCAAGGATTCCGTCTTGGTGCCGGTAGGCGTGACGGGCTCGCTGGAAAATTCGATGATTTATCTGAATGAGACCTATGCGTTTTTGTGGAAGCAGTTCCAGACGCCGTGCACGGTCTCCGAGGTAATCCAGAGGGCGAAGGAACAGTACGAAGATTCTGACGGCATTATGGAAGATCAGATTCGCGGGGCGGTGAAAGATTTCGTGAAATTTGCCGTCATAAAAGAAGTGATATAGAAACCGTCATTGATTTAAGTCAATGGCATATAGCGCAGTTTCCGTTGGAGCCGTTCCTTGACGAAATGCCGTTAGTTCATGACTTTTCGATACAGGGCGATGAGAAAAGGACGGAATGGTATCAGGTGCAGCCAGATATGGGAAAAGAAGAACCACCAGAAGCTTTTGTGGTCAATGACCTTGTTCTTTCGTTTGACTTTGCTGATAATGGCAAAAATCTGGGCTTCTGGCAAGGGGCCTTCGATTTCCGTCTGGCCGTCTCCGATGAAATAATAACCGTCCTTTTTGATTTTATATAACCGATGCATCACATATTGTCCGGTCTTTCTCTGAAAAAAGACCATATCTCCCGGACGCAGCTTTTTTTCCGGTTTTTTGAAATAGATGACATCCCTGCCATGCATCAGAAAGGGCGACATGCTGTTTCCGGTGATGATCATAGAAACCTCTTTTCCGAGATTGACCTGTTCTTTTAAGATATCTAAATATTCTGAAGTGCTGATCGACATGTTTTTTCTCCTTTTATTTTCAGCCAGCTGTTTTGTCATCTTTCTGCACCCGTTTTCTGTTTTTCTATTGGACATTGTACCATAAAAATGTCCACGATTTTGGGACATAACTGCTTTTGCAAACTCCGAATGGCTCGTGCGAAGCACGAGACTATTATACCATTTTTTCTCCTTTTTTTCTATAGGGACAGAGAAAGAAAAAGCATAAAAAGTGCTGAAACTAAAGAGATTTTTCATGCTTAATAGTCCTTTTGATGTTTCTCCTCCTCTTCTTTTTCATCACTAACTTTATTCTTCTTTACGGAAAAACTATAATGAACTTAATCCACTGCCTTTAAGTTCTGCTTCCCAATAATATAGTGTACTTTTTATGCTTTCATATATTTCTGATTAGGACTACTCGGATGATCTGGTATCGTTTGAAGTATTTTCCCCGAATTTATCATAGGAACCAAAATTTTCTTGCGAAAATATTCTCTTGTTTTTATACCGCAGAATTCCTGCATCTCTGCTCTGGTTCTCGGTTCTGTGCAATAATCAAGCAAGGCGTTCAGTTTTTCTGCATCCAAACTAATGGTAACAGCCTGCGTACAGCCTGCGTGCTCGCCCTGCGTACCAGCTTGATCACTTGTTGGTGTTAAAGTGTCAGGACCAACCTTTGTCATGGCTCCCGTTGTTAGCGGTATGATAATCTCAAACACATCTCCTTCGATAAACTCCGGTTCTGAACCACTGTAAAGCTTTGTATACTTATAACTATTACGCATACCGCTTCCCAGTTCATCGGCATATCCTATTTCTCTGAATATTTTTGATATTGGCGGATTTTTTGCAAATGGCTTAAAGGATATCGGCACGAATATTTGACAGATGAGGCAGTAGAAATTTTGAAACAAGCGAAAGAACTTAATCCTGATGGTGAGTATGTATTTATGCCCTATGGTCGCCCGATGATTACAACTACTTTCAA
>CADBMP010000308.1 GCA_902795775.1 uncultured Lachnospiraceae bacterium
CGGGAAAATGGCGATTCAGCTGGGGGTGGAATTGCTGCTAGTCTCTTTTTCAAAGAGGATATCATAGGAAGATCATTTCTAAAAAATATTATGATGTTGGGGGCAAAAGGTATTTTGCCCCCAACTGATACCATACGGATTGCTTCATTGCAAAGCAATTCCCGCAATCCTAAAACATCTTTAAAATTCCCTCAGCGTTTTCCTGACCGCCCCTTTCCCTTCCAGTAATTTTTTCAGGTTTTCTAAGACCATTTCTGCCAGACCTGCTTCATACAGATTCACCCCAAAAATGGTGGCATCCTCAAGCAGCGGACGAATCTTTTCTTCCACGCCCTCTATGTTTCCCAGAGAAATCCCCGAAACATAAGGCTTTAATTCTAAAAGTCTTGGATCCGGACTTAAATCGAATGAATTGCCCTCATCATCTACTGCCAGAAGATATCTAATCCACCCTGCCAGCACAAGGGAAATGCCACAAAGCTCCTGCACCTTTAACGTATCAGATGCCATATATTCCTTAATGGTTTCACCAAAACGGATGGCAAGCTTTTGTGAGGTATCTGTGGCAATCCTCTGCGGGCTGTCCGGCAGGAACGGATTTGGCAGGCGAACCTCTAAAACAGTATCTAAAAATTCCTTTGGCGAAAGCACCTTCGGGTCTGTTACCACAGGAAGCCCCTCTTTATAGCCAATTTCCCGGATAAGCTTCACCAGATCCTTATCCTGCATTTCGTCTGAAATTTTCGTATATCCCAAAAGACATCCAAAAACAGCCAGCGAAGTATGCAGCGGATTTAAGCAGGTGCATACCTTCATGCGCTCCGTACGGTTCACCGTTTCCCGGTCCGTAAAGATGACGCCAGCCTCTTCTAACTTTGGCCTGCCATTTGGAAATGCATCCTCCACCACCAGATATTCTGTTTCCTCTGCATTGACGAACGGGGCCACATATGTCTTTTTAGACGTGATGACCGGCTCTAAATCCTCCACTCCATCTTCACGCAGCATTTTTTCCACGTCCTCATCCGGTCTTGGGGTAATTTTATCAATCATGGTCCATGGGAACGAAACTTTTTCCGGATTTGTGATATAATCCAAAAATCCAGCCTCTGCTTTCCCATTTTCTGTCCATCCTTCTGCAATCGTCTTTACTGCATAAAACAGCTTTTCCCCGTTATGGGAGCAGTTATCCGTGCTGACCATGGCAATCGGAAAAGCACCGCTTGAAAACCGATAATACAAAAGTGACGTTACCTTTCCAAGATAAGAAGAAGGACTTCCCGGTCCCGCAGCAATATCGTCCTCTATCTGCTTAAAAAGCTTTCCATCCGGACCGTTCAGGGCATACCCCTTTTCTGTAATGGTAAAGGTCGCCATCTGAAGTGTCTTTGCCTGAAAGATGCCGCGAAGCCTGTTAATTTGTGCTATATTTTCACTGTCTAAGATGCAGGCTTCCCCTACGCTTGCAATCACCTCTTTTTTCACACTTCCGTCTGCACAAAGGGTAACTGCCACGCCCAGGTCATCATGCATCCAGTACATCTTTTCCACAATTTCATAATCAAAACCTTCGCATACCGTAATCCCGCTCTGCATCAGTCCCTTATCCAAAAGCTTCTGTGCTGCTGCCGCATGGAACGCCCGAAAAATATTTCCTGCCCCAAAATGTACCCAGACCGGATATAAATTTGTCATTTTTCTCATCTGTCTCACATCATAAGAAGGCATTTTATATCCTTTTTCCTTCCATTCCTCCTGTCCCAAATCCCGAACTTCCATTCTCATTTTTTCTCCTGCCTTTCTGCAAAATCCATTAACAGATCTTTTGCTCAATTTCCTTTCTGCAAAATCCAAAAACAAATTCCACTTTATTTCTTTTCTGCAAAATCCATCAACAGATTTTTCACTTCATTATCTATACATATCCATCCTGCCTTCAAACCGTCCAAGGGCAGACCTTCCAAAAATCCTTCGCCTGGCCTTACGGTCTTCAAACTCCACGAAGCAGCATTTCCGCGCTTTTATCCTTTAACGCTGCGTAAAAAATTTCATGACCCTCATCATTATATTTTATCTCAAGTAATGGATGCTCCGGCTCCTGTGCACTGGCATACCTTTGCAGTCCATCCTTTGGAAGTTTCAAAAGCTCTTTACTCAGAAGCATCATCCTGTCTACCAGTGTTTTTGGTGCTTCATTTGGAAAATGGGAAAGCAGCAGGCCGTCCCACTCATCCTCCCGTTTTTTAAGTGCTTTCAGGCTTTCCAAAAATTCCCGTAAGGAAAGAGCCTCCGGGAAC
>CADBMP010000309.1 GCA_902795775.1 uncultured Lachnospiraceae bacterium
CACAAAAAATACCTTTCTTATTTTTGAAAGCACGTTCTCATCTCCCTTCCGTACACTCAAAAACACTGATTCCAAGCGGCGGCACATTGACCGTAATGGAATTTTCCTTCCCATACCATGGCATTGGCTTAGAAACCAGCTTTCTTCCATTTGTAATGCCCATTCCCCCAAACTCTTTTTTATCACTGTTAAATATTTCCTTGTAGCTTCCCTCATAGGAAACGCCCACCTTAAAATTCTCATATACCACCGGAGTAAAATTCAAAATGACCAAAAGCTTTTCCTTATCCTCCTCGGACTTCCTCATGAAAATAATAATGCTGTGGTCTGCATCCAGTGTGCTGATCCATTCAAAGCCCTGCTCCAGATAATCCTCCCTGTAAAGTGCCGGATGTTTTTTATAAAATTCATTCCATGCCTTCACATAAAGATTCATCTTCTGATGTGGCGACTCTTTGAGCTCATCCCATGCCACCGGCCGGTCATATGCCCATTCGCCGGTCTGTGCAAAATCCTGTCCCATGAACAAAAGCTTTTTTCCGGGATGTGCCATCATAAACCCAATGGCTGCCCGTACATTGGCATATTTCTGGTCCATTTCTCCCGGCATCTTCATAAGGAGAGAACCCTTTCCGACCTCAACCGCATCATGCGAAAACGGCAGTAGAAACTTCTCACTGTACGCATAGACCATGCTCATCAAAAGCTTGTCATGGCTTCCTTTTCTAAAATAAGAATCAATGCGCATATAAGAAAGAAAATCATACAGCCAGCCCATATTCCATTTCAGGTCAAAGCCAAGCCCCTTTTCCGTATCTCCCGTCACCATCGGCCATGCGGTGGATTCTTCCGCAATTAAAACAGCACCGTCCTTTTTCTGGTGAAATACTTTGCTAAGCTCACGAAGAAATGCAATAGCAGCATAATTTCCGTTGGTTCCATATTCATTCGGAATCCACTCTCCTGCGCTGCGTCCAAAATCCAGATAGAGCATTGGAGCCACACCGCTCACACGAAGACCGTCAATATGATATACCTCTTTCCAGAACATGGCATTTGCAATCAGGAAATTAGATACCTGTGGAACACCATACTGAAAGGAGAGCATATTCTTACCGGAATCTGTGCGCTCATAAAGATACGTTCCGTCAAATCTGCAGAGGCCGGACTCTGCAGCAGAAAAATATGCCGGTACCCAGTCAAAAATGACACCAATGTTTTTCCCATGCATATAGTCCACAAAATACATAAATTCTTCCGGCGTACCATATCTGGCTGTTACCGCATAATACCCTGTCACCTGATAACCTGCTGATTCATCTGCCGGATATTCCATCAAAGGCAGAAGCTCAATGTGGGTGTACCCCATTTTTTCTACATACTCAGCCACCTTTGGCGCAAGCTCTTTATAAGTATACGGAGTCTCCCCACTTTCTTTTTTCATCCATGTCCCAAGGTCCAGCTCATAAACAGACATGGGATCCCTGTTCACATCAAATTTTTTTCGTTTCTCCATCCACGCCGCATCATGGAATATATGATCTGACAATTCCGTTACAATATTTGCATCTTCCGGGCGCAGCTCAGTACGCACACCATATGGGTCGCACTTTAAGAACGGTTTTGCCGCATGACATTTGATTTCAAATTTATAAAGTGCCCCTTCTTTCACTTCTGGTAAAAACAGTGCGAACACGCCAGTCTCTCCCATGCGTATCATTGGGTGGATGCTTCCGTCCCAGCCATTAAAATCCCCCACCACGCTGACACGCAGCGCATTTGGTGCCCATACTGCAAAAAATGTTCCTGAAATCTTTTCTTTTCCTGTATTTTTTCCGTTCTTCTTTACAAAGCAGGCTTCTTTTCCAATGCCTGACACCTCTGTTTGGTGAGCTCCTAAATATCTGTAAACCTCATAATCCTTTCCGTCTGAAAAATCCTGGAACATTTTTTCCGTATAGGCACCCGCATATAAATACGGGTCATAAAAAGTCTTTTCTTTCCCATCAGAAAATTTTGCAATGACCACATAAGGAAAAATCTTTTTGCCAGGTACCAGCACAGAAAAAAATCCAGCCTCATCTGCCTCTGACATTCTATAAAGCTTCCCATCTTCAAAAGACTTTACAAAGATAGAGGTTACGTTTGGCATAAATACCTGAACCAGAATTCCTCCGGAAACTTTATGTGCCCCCAGCACCTGCTCCGGATGGTCATGCTCAGAGTAGACAATGGTTTCTATCTCTGCCCAATCCATCAAATCATATAATTTCTTATTCATCTGCGAAACTCCTCCCCAATTTTTAATGTCAGTAAACAGGATAATTTTTCTATTTTTCTATCTCATGAATAAATATCCCACTTCTGAGCTTTGGCTCAAACCAAGTGGATTTTGGCGGCATTAAAAGCCCTGCATCTGCCACATTGAATAATTCCTGAATGGAGGTCGGATACATGGCAAAGGAAACTTTCATATCTCCATCTGCCCGTTTTTCTAACTCTTCCAGTCCCCGGATTCCGCCAATAAATTCAATCCGCTCATCTGTACGCGGATCCTCAATACCGAGCACAGGCTTTAACAGATAGTCCTGCAACAGGGACACATCCAAAGAAGCCACTGCATCTGTAATGGCAAGCAGCTCTCTCCTTGCTTCTAAGAGATACCATTTCTTTTCAAGATACATGGTAATCTGTCCCTTTGCCCATGGCTTTTTTGCGCCATCCATTTCCACCACTGTAAAATGTGTCTGGATTTTTTGCAGGAATTCTTCCAGCGTCAGCCCGTTCAAATCCTTTACACATCTGTTATAATCCATAATGAGCAGTTCCTTGTCCGGAAACAGCACAGACAAAAAGTAATTAAATTCTTCTGTTCCGTCATAATCCGGATGCTCTTTTCTTCGTTTTAAACTCACCTTTACAGCGGAAGCCGCCCTGTGATGACCGTCCGCAATATATATTTCTCCAATTCTGTCAAATGCGTTTTCTATTTCCTGTACATCAGAAACGGCTGCCACCTTCCAGACCCTGTGACGTATTCCGTCTTTTGACGTAAAATCATAAAGGGCAGCGGTTTCCTCTTTTACCTTCCCAACAATTTCTTTTAACGTTTCATCTTCACGATACGCCAAAAAAATCGGCCCCGTCTGCGCACTCATGGTGTCCACATGGTGAATCCTGTCCTGCTCTTTTTCCTCGCGGGTGTTTTCATGCTTTTTGATGACACCATTCATATAATCATCCACTCCTGCACAGGCTACAATCCCCGTCTGTGCCCTGCCATTCATGGTCAGTTCATAAAGATAATAACAGCAGTCTTCATCTGTTTCATAAATTCCGTCTGCTTTCATTTGTTCATAAATTTCTTTTGCCTTTTCATATACCCGTTCATCATACGTGTCCACATCATCAGGAAACTGTGTTTCTGCCCTGTCAATTCTCAAAAAAGAATAACTGTCGCCTTCTACCTCTTTTTTTGCTTCTTTCCTGCTATACACATCATACGGTAATGCTGCAACTTTTGAAACGAACTCCTCTGCGGGTCTGACTGCCCGGAATGGTTTTACCTTTGCCATATCTTTTCTCCAATCTTTTGTTTTTTAGCAAAGCAGGCAAGCTCACGCCAGCTCCCACTCATTTATAAGGGGCTTGCACCACTTAGATACAGTATAACAGAAACCTTATAAAAAAGGCAATACTCTTATAAAATCATTGTTCTTTTTTTTTAACTCTGTTATAATGAATTTAAATTATGGAACGGTTTTTTCTGCAGTTTTTATACTTCCCAGCGGATACAGACAAACCATATTAACAGCAGCCTGGCACTGTACGGACTTTGGGGGCAGAGCCCTGCTTTAATGAATTCGTATTTACCGGTATGTCTTATGGTACGGATTCCGGGTGTGAAGCCCCGCCTTAATGAATTCGTATTTACCGGTATGTCTTATGGTACAGACTCCGGGTGTGCAGCCCCGCAGGAAGTGTTTTGGTGACTTTACAGTAAAGGAGGCATGGCATATGTTAAAAGCAATTATTTTTGATTTGGACGGCGTCATTTTAGACAACGAACCGCAGAAAGGCATGGCAGCTTTAAATGTATTCAGTCGGCATGGCGCAGAACCAGATGACAACTATTATGAACCGTTCATCGGGGACACCGCCCGTCATATGATTCAGACAGCCATCAGGGATTTCCACTTCACTCTGTCGGAGGAGGAGCTTTTGAATGAAGTGGAGACAGAAAAACGGGCTCTTTTAAAAGCAGAGGGATATACCATTTCTCCGGGAGCTGTCGCATTGTTAAAAAATTTATACCAGAACGGATATTATACCGCCATTGTATCTTCCTCCCCTCTTTCAGAAATGGAACGCGCCATCAAGGCTTTAGGCATTAAAAAATATCTGAAAAAGCTTATTTCTTCTGCACAGTCAAAAGAGCCGGAACAGGATATTTTTCAACTTGCCCTCAAAGAGCTTGGCGTAAAAGCAGAGGAGGCAATGGCAGTGGAGGATACAGAGACCGGTGTGAATGCTGCAAAGGCTGCCGGCATGACCTGCGTGGGATATCTGAATCCTCATTCCGGCAGCCAGGAGATGAAAAAGGCAGATGTACTTTTGGAATCTTTTGAAACCATTGATTATCGTTTTTTCAAAAATGTACATTCCAGGAGCAATGGCATCCCGATTACTATTGCCAATACAAAGCATCTGGTCATTGCGGAAATGACGGTCGAGGATGTGGAAATGATGTATGAGATTTATAAGGACCCGGAGGTCCGTAAATATGTTGCCGGTATTGATGAATATATGGAATATGAAATGGAAAAGCAGGCTGCTTATATTAAAAACGTATATTCTTTTTACGGATATGGAATCTGGGGCGTATACAGCAAGACCTCAAAGAAGCTCATTGGAAGATGCGGCATTGAAAACCAGATGGTGGATGGCAAAGAAGAAATTACACTTAGCTATCTTCTGGATAAAGAACACTGGGGATTCGGATATGCGTTGGAATGCTGCCGGGCAGTTTTTGAATATGCAAAGAATGAGCTGGATATCAAACGGATTGTGGCTGTCATTGATAAAGACAACCGCCGCTCTTTAGAGACTGCCAAAAATCTGAATATGGAATATGAAAAAGACATAGAGTACAAAGGGAGAGCATGTAAAGTATACTCTATTTCCCTGTAAGGAAACACCTTTTCTGACATATGGAATGTAACCAGACCCCCTTTTTATGGATCAGAAATCAAAAAGGGGGGCTGTGCTGTTTTGTATGTAAACTTTGTATCTAAATTCGATATCTAAATGTAATATCTAAATTTAATATCTAAATTTGATATCTAAATTCTATATACAAATCTCAAAAACCGATATACTATACTGCCATCAACCGGAAAATTTCTGATATATCTTTTTCTGTCAGCTTTACAAAATTCCCCAGTGTGCCTGTCCTTGCATCCCCATGACATGCACAGTGTGCCAACTGCGGAATATCCTCCTCTTTTACACCAAGCTCCTTTAAGCTGCCCGGCATTCCTATGCCCTTCAGAAAATTTTTCAAAGCCTCAATTCCTGCAAGTGCAGTATTTTCCGGATTATTAAAGTCCATCTGACAGCCCCAGACCCTGCACGCCAACTGTGCAAATCTGGAAACATCATGCTTATACACATATTTCATCCACGCCGGGAATACGACTGCCAGGCCTGCTCCGTGCGCACAGTCATAAAGGGCTGAAAGCTCATGCTCGATATTATGGCTGCCCCAGTCCTGTTCACGTCCCACGCCACAGATATTATTGTGTGCCATCATTCCTGCCCACATGATGTTTGCTCTTGCTTCATAATTTTCAGGCTCTTTCACTGCACGCGGCCCCTCATGGATCATGGCAAGCAAAAGCCCCTCAATCATCCGGTCTGTAGTTTCTACTTCCGGTGTATTTGTAAAATAACGTTCAAATAAATGCGCCATGATATCTGTAATTCCACATGCAGTCTGATATGCCGGAAGCGTCTGGGTAAGCGCAGGATTCATAATGGAAAATTTCGGCCGGAGCGCATCCCCGCTTGCACCTCTTTTAAACATTCCTTCTTCATTTGTTATGACAGAATTTGGCGAACCCTCGCTTCCTGCTGCCGCAATGGTGAGCACTGTTCCAATCGGAAGTGCTTTTTCTACCGGCTTTCCCTGATAAAACTCCCAGAAATCCCCATCATAGAGTGTTCCCGCCGCAATCGCTTTTGCGGAATCAATGACGCTTCCGCCGCCGACTGCCAAAATAAAGTCCACTTTTTCTTCCCTGCAGATGCGGATGCCTTCATACACCAGACCACTCCTTGGATTTGGTTTCACGCCCCCAAGCTCGATGCAGGAAAGTCCCGCTTCGTTCAACGAGTCCTTTACCCTGTCCAAAAGCCCGCTCTTTACTGCACTTCCCCCTCCATAATGAATCAATACCCTGCTGCCGCCAAATTTTTTTACATATTCCCCTGTTTTTTTCTCCTCATCCTTTCCAAACACAAAAAAAGTCGGACTATAAAATGTAAAATTTTCCATGATTCTTCTCCTCTCCAACAAAGTAAACCCACGAAGCAGTTTCATTATTTACTGCACCAGACTATTTCATTAAATGTCCATGCTTTTTAAGCTTGCTTGCAAGCAATGGACATAACCGGAGTTTGCCGCTTTTGCAAACTCCCAA
>CADBMP010000310.1 GCA_902795775.1 uncultured Lachnospiraceae bacterium
GCAAAGGGATTTCCACTGGAGCTTTCTGTCAGAAATGCAAAGGAGTATCTGACAGATGCCTTGAAAAGCGGTCTTTCATGCAATTTTTCCATGGGAAAAGGAAAAGGACCTTTAAATCATGGCTGCCATATCAATCCGTAAAAAGGAGAAAGCTTGTGTTTGGTTATGTGCAGATCCGGAAACCGGAACTAAAAATAAAGGATTTTGAAATTTATCATGGTTTTTACTGTGGTTTGTGTAATATGTTAAAGGAAAAATATGGATTTTTGGGAGAATTGACACTGACTTATGATATGACTTTTCTGGTCATTCTTCTGTCTTCTGTTTATGAATTCCCGACCGAACAGAAAAGAGGACGGTGCATCGTCCATCCGGCAAAAAAGCATCTGAAGCTTACAAATGAAGCAACGGAATATGCCGCCCACCTGAACCTTCTTCTTGCCTATTATCATTTACTGGATGACAGGGCGGATGAGGGCTCAAAAAAAGCCTGGATTGGCAGCAAGCTGTATTTTAAAAGCTTTAAGAAGGCAGAAAAACGTTTTTCCGATAAAGCAGGAAAAATCCGCCGGTACTTGAAAAAGCTTTCCATGCTGGAAAAAAAGGAGACATCTGATATTACTGTTCTGGCAGACTGTTTTGGAAATCTGATGATGCAGCTTTTTACCTTCCGCAGGGATGCTTTTACGGATTATTTTAAAGAGCTTGGATATTATCTGGGGCGGTTTATTTATATCATGGATGCATATGATGACCTGGAGGATGATATCAAAAAGGGACGCTTTAATCCATTGAAAAATTTTCCCAAAAAAGATTTTGATAAAAAAATCGAGGAAATGCTGCTTGATGAAATATCAGCCGCAGCGGCAGCTTATCAGAAACTGCCATGCATTGCATATCAGGATATTTTAGGGAATATACTATATGCAGGAGTCTGGAACCGTTTTGACAAGATGAGGCAGGAACGCATGGAAAATGAAAAAAAGCCGGATGTCAACAGCAGATAAGCAGTTGGAAAAACTGGCTGACAGGAACAAAGTCCACAAAAACGGCTGATGAAAAAGTCAGAAAACATAAAAACTTCCAGTGTACGGACAATCAGCACACTGGTAAATTTTCAGGAGGAAAAGAAAAATGAGAGATCCTTATGAGGTACTTGGTGTACCAAGAAGTGCAAGTGATGATGAGGTAAAAAAAGCATACCGCGAGCTTAGCAGAAAATATCATCCGGATACGTATTCCGGAAACCCACTGTCTGATCTGGCAGAGGAAAAGTTTAAAGAGGTACAGGATGCGTACCGGGAAATCATGGATATCCGTTCCGGAAACGGAGGCTACCAGCAGGGAAGCGGACAGCAGGGATATGGACAGCAGGGATATGGTGGAAATGGATCCTATGGCAATAACGGGAATCCATACGGAAATAGCGGTCCTTATGGAAATAGCTACAACAGGGGACAATATAACCAGTATGGAAATGGATATGGAAGGAATCCATACGGCGGAAACAACAGCTGCGGAACCGGAAACCTTTGCTGTGACCTCTGGTGCGCAGATACACTGTGCGAATGTATGGGAGGTGACCTTTGCTCATGTTTCTAAAGAACAGGGAGATTGCTTTCTTAGGAATTATGATGGCATTTGCAGTTCTTTTGCAAACACTTGGAGGATATATTGAATCCAGTACGTTATTTTTTCTGGCAGCTGCATCATTTCTTTCAGGAATCGTGGAACGGAATTTTTCCATTCCTGTTTCCGTTGCTTTTTTAACAGGATGTACCCTGCTCGGCTTTTTTCTGGCACCACAAAAAGCCTATATTGCCACATATTTTTTGTTTTCAGTATATGTGATTGCTGCAGAATTTTTTGAAAAAAAGATTTATTTTGGGGAAGAAAAGAAATCCCCTGTATTGGAATGGCTGGTCAAGGGAGCAATCTACCATGTTTTTTTGTTCCTGACGCTCTTTTTCCTGAGAAAATTTCTTGGATGGGAAGAAATGATGGAAAACCGGATCGTGGCAGTTCTATATAAACACAGAATTTTATTTTTTGCTGTTATTTTGGTGGCTGCAGAGGGGTTCTGGCTGCTGTTCGATCGCGCATATATCTTTTTTATGCGGAATTATGGAAAATTTTTTATGACAGACCGGAATATAAAATAAGAAATCTTAAATCAAGGTATAGACGAAAAGAAAATTTAATGCTATAATAGCTTCATGTGCAATTTTTAATATTGCTTCATTGGACAAGAATGAGGAGGATAAAAAGTATGAGTAGTTTTGATGATGATGCAAATGTAGATAAGGATTTACTGAGTCAGATTTTTGCTGATGAGGGAGAGGAAGACAATGCAGAAACAGATGCATTATTAGATGAGTTATTAAAAGAAACGGGAGACTCTGATTCATTATCGCCTTCCGCTTTTTCCAAGGAAACACCATCTGAGGAAACACTTGCTGAAGTTGTCGAGAATGAAAAGGCAGAGCAGGAGACTCCTTCCGTTGATATGACAGAAGCACCTGCTGCAGAAACACCTGTAGAGGAACCTGTCACAGCAGCACCTGCAGAGGAATCGAAAGCAGAAGCAGCACCTGCAGTTGTTCCGGAATCTCCAAAGGCAGAAGCACCAGCTGCTGTACCTGTTGATGAGACAAAAACGAATGCTGCCGGCAATGATGTTGTTTTAAATGAGGCAATGGAAAAAATCGAGCAGGACAGGGCTACAGGAAATACAACGACCATTACAAATGGTACAGAAATCAATGGTAGCATTTCTTCCAATGGTTCTTTGGAAGTCTGCGGTGTAATCCAGGGAGATATTGACTGCCGTGGCATGGTCTGCGTCATCGGACAGGTAACAGGAGATATTATTGCTTCTGAAATTTATGTAAGCACTTCAAAACGTATGTCAGGAGACTTAAGCAGTGAAGGAGCGATTAAGATTGGCCAGGGTACAAAGGTAATGGGAAATGTAAATGCAACCTCGGCATATATTGCAGGAGCAGTTAAGGGAAATATTGATGTA
This sequence comes from uncultured Lachnospiraceae bacterium, assembly GCA_902795775.1. Taxonomy (GTDB): domain Bacteria; phylum Bacillota; class Clostridia; order Lachnospirales; family Lachnospiraceae; genus Butyribacter. Next base: position 3,026 of record CADBMP010000310.1, read on the forward strand.
AATGGCCATGTAGAAGTAGATTCTACTGCCATTATCCGTGGTGATATCAATGCAAAATCCATTCAGGTCAACAGCGGTGCTGTGGTAGATGGTAAAATGTCACTTAATTATGCGGGTGTTGATTTGGACAGTTTCTTTGATGAAGAGTAACAAATAAACGGATGGCAGCATGAACGGAGGTTTGTTATGGCAGCATATAAAAGAATTTTGCTAAAGTTAAGCGGGGAGGCTTTGGCAGGAGAAAAAAAGACCGGCTTTGATGAAGCTGTCTGTATGGAAGTCGCAGAGCAGGTAAAAAAACTTGTAGATGAGGGCATGGAAATTGGTGTTGTCACTGGTGGCGGAAATTTTTGGCGTGGAAGAAGCAGTGAAAAAATCGACCGGACAAAGGCAGACCAGATTGGAATGTTAGCAACTGTCATGAATTGTATTTATGTTTCCGAAATTTTCCGAAGCGTGGGAATTTCGACTTCTGTTTATACACCATTTGCCTGTGGAGCCATGACGAAACTGTTTTCAAAGGATTCTGTGAATGATAGTTTCAAAGCTCATGAAGTCGTTTTTTTTGCAGGTGGAACCGGTCATCCCTATTTTTCAACGGATACTGCCACTGTATTGCGCGCCATTGAAATTGAAGCTGACGTCATTTTGTCTGGGAAATCCATAGACGGAGTATATGATTCCGACCCTGCAGTAAATCCGGCTGCCAAAAAATTTGACACCATATCAATAAATGAAGTGATTGATAAACGTTTAGGTGTCATTGACTTAGCATCTGCTGTTCTTTGCGCAGAA
>CADBMP010000311.1 GCA_902795775.1 uncultured Lachnospiraceae bacterium
TCTTTACGGATTCGTGTCCCAAACGCTCAGATATCTCTTTTATATTCACACCCATATTGATTAGAAGACTTGCATGGGAGTGCCTGAGATCGTGAACCCGGATTGGCTTTAAGCCTGCCTTTTCTGCGTAATGCTTAATATCTTTCTGCAGGGCGGAGCGAGTAAAGTAGAAAATCCGGTCATTCTTTTGAATTCCATATATTTTTGAAATGTATTCCTGTATATCATCATAAAGGAACTTCGGTATGGAAATCCTCCGGTTGCTTTTGCTCGTTTTTGGTATCAAGAATAATTCTTCGCCATCCAGCTTTGCATAGTTCTTATTGATGTCTATTTTTTTATCAGGAAGGATATCTGCCGGAGTAAGAGCTAAAAGTTCTCCCTCCCGTATCCCGCTGTAGAATAGTATGTCAAATGCAAGCTTGATGGCTGACTTTTGAACAGCCTTTGAGAAATCTTCATATTCTTCCTGCGTCCAGAACCTCATTTCACCGGCTTTGCCTTTGCCGATGCTTCCGGCAGCCTGGCAGGGATTGGAACGGAGACCGTAATGCTTTACGGCATAGTTGAGTATTGCGGAAAGCTGGTTGTTGATGGTCTTTAAGTAAGTCTGGGAGTAAGGATTTCCTTTTTCGTCCCGGTAGGAAAGACATTCATTCTGCCATTTACGTACTTTGATCGTATCGATATCGCATATTTTCAAATTTGAGAAATAAGGAAGCACTTTCGTCCTAATCAGATGCTCTTTGCCTGCCATAGTGGTCGGTTTCAGTCTGTGCGACATATCCTCCATATAGTTCTCTACGAGATTTGAAAACAGAATATCACTATTGTCTTTCTGCTGATCCAGAAAGTTGCGTTCATATTCCTTTGCCTCTCTTTGTGTTGCAAACCCTCTTTTACATGTATGTTTTTTTGCACCGGTCCAATCTGTATAGTTGAAAGCCGCATACCAAAGGGTTTTTCCGTTTTTTAATGTATATTTATAGGAAGGCATAGAGGTCTCCTTTTTATAAAGTGTTGCCAGCAATGGATTCTTTCATTTTTTGGCTGACTCTGTATTGTTCTGCGTCCGGTACATCAATGAACTCAACTGTTTTATCAAAATTTTGTTGGATAACTTCTTTGATTTCATCTAAAGTGACATTAAAAAATTCTCTACGTTGATTTACCATGTTCACTTTTTTATCTGAAAATGCTCTGTGTAATGCTGCTTCCAGTGCGGGCGCATCGTCAGAAAAAATCATTGCATGGACATCAAAATTAAACGGAACGGAGGCATCTCCCAATTCATCTACTCGTTCTTGGGGTTGCAGCCTGCGTGTCATTCCTATTTTATATATATTTTCACCGAACGAACCGATATTGGAAATGATATATACATACCCGGCTCTTTGGTTAGCTTCTCTGTAATCAATGTCTTGCAGGGATTTGTCTATTTCAGCCAGATGTGCTTCCAGTTCTTCCTTCTTTTTTATGTACTCCGGATTTTCGGAATCATGTTGCAATTGTTCGCATATTTTGGCATATGCGGACTGGTAATGTGATTGTTCTTTTTCTATCTTGTTTCTTTGTGCTTCAATTTCTTTTTGGAGCTTTGCAGCTTCCCGCATTTGGGCACGAGCTTCACGTTGAGCCTCTTTTTCTTCGTGTTTTTTCATTTGATACTCAAATGCCAGACATAATTCTTGAAGTTTTAAATCCTTATATCCAGGAGTGATGGCTATTGACATGATTGTTCCTAGTTTGGAAATTGTATCAACAGACTTTTCTATTTTTTTCTTTGATGCATCATAATTTGAATATTTTACTTTGGAAATGATTTCATCACACTCACTATTGAAAGCTCTAAGGAGAAGTTTTTGTGTGTCCGAAACCATTTTTTTCCCTTTAGAAATACTTCCATCTACCGTCCATGCGGTGCTACCGGTCACTGCGGATTTATTTTTAATCATTTCTTTCTGCTTTACCCGTATGCTTTGCAATACTTCTTTGTATCCTAAAGCTGTAGCTATTTCATATCGTGGTTTATACAGACCAAATTCCTGTACCAGAATCTCATCATCAAGATATACAATTAGTGCCTTTTTTTCTTTAATTTGTTCTTCGAGATATTTTTTTTCATGGAGATATTCATTTTTTGTAGCCTCAATTTGTTTTTGAAGCTCTTCATTTTCTTTTTTGAGCTGTGATGTGTTTTCCTGCAGCTTAATATTATCCAATATCTCTGGTGTTAATTTTGATTCTAAATTCTGTAATTTTTGTTGCAGAGCATCTCTTTCTTCTTTATATTGTTTTCCTTTAAAAAAATCTAATATTGACATTGCTTTATTTTCCTTTCAAGCCTCGGTACCATTCGAGGCTTATTATTTTCCAACCGCCTTTCGCATTGGTTCATCCGCTGCAACGGATTGGTTTAGTGTTTCTATACTTAATTCATGCGCTCTTTTACGGATATTTTCTTTATATATGTCAATACAATCCCGATAATTTAGTATAAGTTCTAATTCATCATTTGATATATTGGCTAAAGGAATATCTGTTTTTCCTATAAGGTAATCAACAGATACACCAAAAGAATAAGACAAGCGTAATAATTCTGAAAGGGTAGGCATGCGATTCCATTGAATATCAATAAATTCCTGTTTGGAGAAACCAGTCTTTTCTTCGCAATTTTCGGAATATATTCCATGTTTTAGGCAGAGTTCCTCTAGTCTTGCCTTAAAATGAAAGGTAGATTTAATGGTCATAGAATCATATGTTTTGCCATCAATTTCTATTTTTCCGAATGGAACACGTGCGGTGTCTACGGCACCTATAAGATAGTCAACAGTATATCCTTTCATTACCGAAACCATTTTTTTGATTAAATCAAAAGATGGCAGATTGACACCTATTTCCAATTTTGTTTCTAAGTCTTCTGAAATGTCAAGTTGTTCGGCAAACTCGGCTCTTGTTAAAGTATTATCTTTTCTATATTCCGTTAAAATTTTTCCAAACCTGTTCTCAGTAGGCGGATATCTCCATTCTTCATCTGAGATATTAGGAATGTTATACTTGTCATTTGTTAATCCAAGCAAATAATCCAATGATACTTTGAAGTAATTACATATCTTTTTTTTGATTTCATCGTTTGGGGTACTCTTTCCACTTTCATATAAAGAAACTGTTGATTTGACCACTCCAAGCATTTGACCGAATTCCTCTTGTGTCATGTCAGCTGATTTCCTCAGTTCTTTAATCCTATCTGGTAATTTTGCCATACAAATACACCTCCTGTTATGTTGAATAACATTAAACTAATTATATCATGTAAAAATATAAAATTGAATAGACAAAAACAAAGTTGAAAAAAGTTCAAATTAACTATTGACAAAAAATAAAAGTTGAAGTAATATAAACACATAAGTTGAAGTTGACAAAACAATTTTGTAGAAAGGAGAAAAAATGAATCTTACATTACTTAAATCTGAGCGTATGAGACAGGGCATTACTCAAGAAGCTATGGCTAAAAGCTTAGGATTCAAGGATAAAAGCAGTTATTGTCTTATTGAAAAGGGAAAGACAGCGATTTCCATTGACACTGCAAATAAAATTTCCATTATCCTTGGATTTTCGCAGGAGCTTATATATAATATTTTTTTTACATCAGAAGTTCAAGAAACTTCAACTGATTTAATTGTAAATCATGGGGGTGATAAAGAAAATGTCAAATTTAACAGCAAAGACCGCAGCTAATGTATTTTATCAGGCACGATGCAAGGCTTCAGCACACAATGAGCAGTTAAGCAGCCGAGAGGGAGCCGCAGACCTTATGTCTATTGATAGAGGCAGGCTTTACCGGATTGAAAGTGGTGTTGCAAATCCATATCCAGAAGAGGCTCATTTGATGGCAGATTTGTATAACGCTCCGGAACTTCGGAATTATTACTGCACAGAAATGTGTCCGCTTGGAGAATGTTATGAAAAAGCGGATGTGCAGAGCCTTGATCGAATCACCATTATGGCAATGTCTTCCTTTGAAAAGACGGATGAAACAAAGCAAAAGCTTCTGAAAATCGTTGCTGATGGCATTGTATCAGAGGAGGAAAAGAGTGAAATGCTTGCTGTTGTGAAAAATCTTGGGGAGTTAGAGGGAATCGCACAGAACTTAAAGAACTGGGTAAGGAAAAATCTTCCGGAGGTGAAATGAATGTATCTAGCTTCAAATTTGAAATGCTTGAGAGAGAAAAAAGGAGAAAAACAGGTAGAGTTGGCAGAAATGTTGGAGATTTCCAGAAGCGCATATGGCTTATGGGAAACAGGGGACCGTTCGCCAAGTATAGAGAATATGATTGCGCTGGCAGATCATTTTTGTATTACGGTTGATGATTTGATCCGGAAGGATTTGAGACCACCAAAGCCGATGTATGCGAAGAATTTGAAGTTTTTAAGAAAGCAATATGGAATGTCTCAACAAGAAATGTCAAGGCTGTTGGGATTGAAAGGAAAAAGTGGTTGCTGTTTGGTGGAAAATGGAAAGCAGAAGTTATCTGTAGAGCAGTTGTTAAATATTTCAGAATATTTTGGTTTTACTTTAGATCAGTTCGTAAAGCAGGATTTATCGGAGGGAGAACATGAACAGAAAAAATGAATTATTGATAGGAATCGCAGAGAGGTTTTTGTTCCATTCAGAAGCGGCAAAGTCCGAAGAATCGCAGATAAGGGATATAGCTGAAAAGATGCTCTCTGTGGAAATTTGGGAAATGTGGGTGCTTACACAGGAATAGGAGGACGAAAATGTTGACTATTAAGGCGAAAGCAGATAAGGATTTGACAAAAGAGAACGATTGTAATTACTACAGCGGTATGACTATGGACGAGTTGGGGTATATATACTCGGCTATGAATATGAGAGTAATTATAAAAAGTGGTAAAGTAATCGGCTTTGCAGAAGAAGACAGAGAGGAAGCGGTTAGTTGATGGAGTAAGGAAAGGGGGCGGCAGGATGTCGGCATTAAGGACAGCACCCGGAGTAGCAGCAATACCAATACGGGCGTATGTGAATTGCGATGATGTAATGTTTTTGCTTGGATGTAAAAAATCTAAGGCTTGTGAGTATATCAAAATGATCAACGAGAAAACGAAGAAAGAGGGTGGAATACCATTTCCATCAGGGAAAGCCAATAAGTATTTGTTTTCTGAATTGTCAAAGCTGCCTATCGAGTACATCAACAATGTATTGCAGGGTAATGACGGAAAGGGGTGATTCTTGTGGCATATTACAATGTTTGTCCTTTGTGTAATGCGAATTTAGATCCAGGAGAAAAATGTGATTGCATGGATAAAAAGGTAAGGGAAGAAAGAAAAAGACAGGAGTTTTTCAGAAAAAGCCTAAAAGCAGAATCAAAAACAGGACAGATTGCTTTTAATTTTCAGGAGGATTTGTATGAGAAAGCGGTTAATTTTTAGTGCTTTAGGAGCGGTTCTATTTGGGATGAATGTATTTGCTGCATTCTCTCCGTTAGACACACCGGAAATGAGAGATGTACCTGCAGCAGTACATATACAGCCGGTTGAAAATCCAAAGCCGGTTGCAGTCAAAGTTTCGGAAATACAGACAGCGACACCGGCAGAGACTCTGGAGCCGATTAAAACCCAAAAAACTAAAAAGCATACAAAGAAAAAGAAAGCTGTAAAAGTAAATGAAGATGATGTGTACAGGCTGGCACAGTTGATTTATGCGGAGAATGGAGATTCTAAGTATGATGAATGTCTGGTTTTGACGGGTATCGTTGTTATAAAGCGTATGAGGTCAAAGGGATATCCGAATACGCTAGGTGGTGTGATTTGTCAAAAAGGACAGTATGCGACTTTTGAAAACGGCCTGGCACAAAGCTGTGTTCCTGATTCCCGGTCATTGGAAATAGCGGAGGAAATACTTCGCTATGATTTGCAGAAAAACTATCCAGACAATTTAGTTTTTCAATCAGAATTCAAACAGGGCAAGCGTGTATATGCAGTATATGGACATGAATATTTTTGTTTGGCATAGGGAGGAAATGTTAAATGGATAGTACAAAGAAAGAGGTTGAGGAACTGCTGAAAGTGCAGATTACAGACCAGCAGTTTTCAAATGCTTATAAATGTGCAGTGCATAAGCAACAGTATATTTATCAGCAGGAAAAGCGCAGGGAAGTAAAAGAGCATTGGTATTTAGTGGAGCTCATAAAGGAATATGTGATAAGCCTTGCGTTCCAA
>CADBMP010000312.1 GCA_902795775.1 uncultured Lachnospiraceae bacterium
ACCAGTAAAAAAGTTCCTCTGCCCATATCCAGAAACTGCTGTGGGCAATCAAAAACCTAAAAAAACGCAGAACATCATATCCCGTCATCAATGCCATTCCCATGCATAAAGAAAGCAAAAGAAAACGAAATTGATTTGTAATCTCAAGACTCATTGCAGGAACCTCCGGAATAATGAAGTCGCTTTTTTCGTGGCAGTTTCCTGCTCTGAATATGCAAAGCTGTCAATTCTTCCATCAATATCCACTTCCCCTTTTTCCAAAGACAGCCTGCTGACATGCAGCTCGTCTCCACGAATCAGCAGGATTCCCTGCTCTGTTTCCAGATAAACCTCCTTTGCATCAAAGGACAACACATCCCTGACGCCGGATAACGCTGCTGATTTTCTGGCATTTAGATATACCTTATGCACTCCTGCTTTCTTTTTTTCTTCGTACCCCCTGTCTTCCATTTCAAGCCTCCTTACTTTAAAGGTTCCCAAAATATTTCCGGCAGCACTGCACACTATTCTGTGCAGTCTGTACTATCAAAAATAGCACCAAACGCTTTCCCACTCACCAATACATATATATGAAGACAAGATCTGAAATATACCGGTTACTGTTATCGTAATTACCATTTCCATTCCGGATTAAAACAAAATGGCATGGCAGCAAAGCTTCCCCCACTTACGAAAGCACTTTATACAATTCTTTTGCTTCTTCTTTTTTATATGTTTCCTCCACGCTCAGCACCTCGACCCTGACCACCTTGTCACCAAACGTAATCTCAATAATATCTCCTGCCTTAATATTCAAAGATGCCTTTGCCACCTTTCCATTCACCTGAATCCTTCCGGCATCACACGCTTCATTTGCCACAGGCCTTCTTTTAATCAGACGGGAAACCTTTAAATACTTATCCAGACGCATTTTTTCACCTCCAATTTGAAATATACCTTTGCATATGCCCGCAGGTTGTCTTCGGCAACTAATTTCCATTTGCGGGCGTGCGCATTTCCATTTGCGGGCGTGCGCATAATACAAAAGAGAGGCCACTCACAGAACAGCCTCTCACTTAATTATCACAATCATAAAACCATGCATTTTCCATCATCTGGCACACAGCTATAATCATTATTCATTTACGGCATCCTTTAAAGCCTTTCCTGCTTTAAACTTAGGTGCCTTAGAAGCTTTAATCTCCATCTTCTCACCTGTCAACGGATTTCTGCCTTCTCTTGCTGCTCTTTCAATTACTTCAAAGGTACCAAAACCAACTAACTGGATTTTTTCTCCCTTCTGTAATTCCTCTGTAACAACATCAACAAAAGCCTTTAAAATCTTCTCTGTGTCTTTCTTTGACTGCTCTGTCTTCTCTGCAATAGCAGCAACTAACTCTGTTTTGTTCATGGATAAATCCTCCTTAAAAAAAATTCCGTAAAAACTTACAAATCTATTTATACCCTTACTTTTCCCATTTGTCAAGCTTTTTCGGCGATTCTTTGCTTTTTGGTCATATTGCAAGGTATTTTTCTCTCTCCGTAAAAAGTTCTTCGCACATACCTGACAATCCCTCCATGGAACCCCCACGCAGCCTTTCCACAATCTCAATCATTTTACTGCTAAGTGAAGAAAGACCAATATTTGCAATTAATCCCTTCAAGGTATGTGCACATTCAAATGCCTTTGAAACATCTTCCGCCTCAATATACTGTTTCAGCTCCTCAAACTTCGTATCGTGAATAACTGAATCAAAACACTCCAGATAAAAATCCTCATCATCCAAGAAACGCGTCATTGCATCTTCCATATCACAGCCCAATCCCTGTAAAGCTTCTATTCTTTTATTCATAGCCACCTCCACTTTTATTTTAATATACTGCCCATTCCATCCTGAAAACAATAACAAATCAATTATGTAATGAAATAGTAGGAGAGGGAATGAACCCCACTCCTACTAAAGAATAAAGCATTTCCTCGCTTTTGGATTTAATACATAAAATTGTCTCCTTCTAACATTGGAGCTTCCTCATATCCTAACGCCCTGGAAGACATTCCTCCCACAATATCCTTAAGCTGGAATTTCTCGATTTCATGATTCAGACCTCTTGCCTGGCCGGATAACTGCTCACTGGCAGAAGCACACTCCTCGCTTGTTGCCGAGTTCGTCTGTACCACCTGTGATACCTGTGTAAGTGCCTGATCAATCTGTGAAGTAGCAGTTGCCTGGTCATTCGATGTTGTTGCGATATTTCCGCTAAGTTCGGCAATCTGGTCGATCATATCTGAAATTACATTCAAAGATTCCTCTGTCTGTTTTGCAAGTTCTTCGCCGACCTTTGCCTTTGCGATTGCATCCTCAATCATTTCTGCTGTCTGGCCGGAAGCCTCTGCAGAACGTCCTGCCAGATTTCTGACTTCCTCTGCTACCACCGCAAAGCCCTTGCCCTGCTCACCTGCACGCGCAGCCTCTACCGTTGCATTCAATGCAAGTATGTTCGTGTTAAAGGCAATATCATCAATTACCTTGATGACCTTATGGATATTCTCAGATGCCTCATTGATTTCCTTCATGGCATGGACCATTTCTTCCATGCGCTTATTACCGTTTACAACATCCTCTTTTGCCTGCATTACAATGCGGAGCACTTCATCTGACTGCTCTGCATTTCTTTTCGTCTTGTTCGCAATATCCGTAATAGAAGCTGTAATCTGCTGAATTGCACTTGCCTGCTGGGTAGAACCCTGTGCCAATGTCTGGCTGACTGCAGCAATCTGCCCGGAACCAAGATTAATCTGATTTGTTGCAGTGCGGATATCATTCAATACCGCATTATTTCCTTCCAAAAGCTGTACGATTGCATTACCAACCACATCCGTATCTGAAGATGGCTTATAATCCACACGGAGATTTCCATTTGCAAATTCCATTAAAGCATCTGCCTGTCTGCGCAAATTCTGAATCAATGTCTGGAAAGAACCAAGCAGTTCATAAATCTCCTTGATGGAATGATCCTTCGGAACATCAATAATAATCTCACCACGCCCAAGATTTTCTGCTGCTGCTGCAAGTTCCACGATTACGGCCCTTACTTTCCGGCTCATATAACTGATGGCAAAAACTGCAATGCCTATTCCAACAATAATCAATACTAAGATGACTATCGTTCCAACCATCGCAGAACCTTTTACCGTCTCCACCTTTTCATTCGCCCTTTTATCCAGCTGTTCAAGCATTGCTTCCATCTTTTCTTTTGCTTCATTTGCAGCTGGTACGGCCACATTGGCCAGTTCATTTTTTGCCTCTGCCATCTTATTTGCTTTCGCATAGTTCACACATGTATCAGCAGTATCAAAATATTTCAGTGCTGCCTCTTCCGATTCTGCCAAAAGCTTTAGACTGGTCGAATCCAAAAGATTCTCTTTTGCCTTGTCCACAAATTCAACCATCGTCTTCTTTGAATTTGCCAAAGCTTCGATGGATTCCTGCTGCTTCGCCGCATCATCTGCATATAAGAAAAGCACATTACGAAGATGCGCCTTCGCATCCTGAAGGTTCGCAAATGCCATGGACGCATCCCCCTGCGTCTTACCATACGACCTGTAAAGTTCATCCCCGGCACTCGCCGCATTGTTCGATACCACATAGCCTGCCACTGCAATGACAAGCATGGAAAGAACCAACGACAAAAACATTAAATTAATTGTAAAACCTAAAGATAATCGTTTTTTCACTTCTAATTTCCTCCTAGATTTTTATTTTATCTTTACATACGTTCTTAAAATCCCATTCTGCATCAAAGCTATTTTGTGCCGGAAAAACAGGCAGAATTTTGTGATTCAGCACAAAAAAAACACCATGCAAAACAGAAATTTTATGATTAATTCACATTATACCATATTTATCACTGTTTCGCATAGTAGTTTTTTTATTTTTTTTAATTACCGGAAAGCAGAAAGTTTTGGGCTTTTTAGAACAAATACCCGGACACGGTCATGCAAAGTGTAACGGCAGAAACTTCTACCGGTTATAACACTGGCAGAATTTCTTTAACATGGCAATATGTTTTCCGGTAAACTGCCCCGGAAGCATGCGCCACCGCCAGTTCTGTCCCACCGTTGACGGAAAATTCATACGTGCTTTGTTATCCAGTCCCAGAATATCCTGCATCTGGAAGATGACCGTATCCGCAATGCTCATGTACCCCAGCCGGATAATTGCGTCCGGAATCTCCTCTTTTGACGATATATTCAGATAATTATACACAAATTCAAGCTCAGATTCCTTTTTACTGCAAAAAAATCCTAATAGTGTTTCATTGTCATGTGTTCCGCCATATACAATGCAATTTCCATCCTTATAATTATGCGGCAGATATCCATTCATACTTTTCCCATCAAACGCAAACTCCAAAATCTTCATGCCGGGCCAGCCTGTTTTTTCAATCAGCTTCCGCACGTTTTCACCGACCACGCCTAAATCCTCCGCAATGATGTCAGAGCCTTTTGCTGCCTTTTTAATCACCTGGGTCAGCTTTCTGCCCGGACCCTTCCGCCACTTTCCACCAATCGCTGTCTTTTCTTCTGCCGGAATGGACCAGAAATTAACAATCCCAATAAAATGGTCAATCCGGATTACATCATATAATTTTGCACTGGAGCGCATCCTCATCTCCCACCACTTAAATTTCGTCTTTTCCATCTTCTTCCAGTTGTAAAGAGGATTGCCCCAGAGCTGTCCGTCATCACTGAACGCATCCGGCGGCACGCCTGCCACGTTAATGGGCTTTTTCCGCTCATCTAACTCAAACAGCTCTCCATGTGTCCACACATCCGCACTATCCAATGCCACATAAAGCGGAATATCACCAATAATCTTCACTTTATGCCGGTTCGCATACTTTTTCAGTCTGCTCCACTGCTCAAAAAAAGTAAACTGGCAGAATTTCCAGAAATCAATTTCCACTGCAAGCAGGCTCCGGTACCGTTCTATTGCCTCTTTTTTCCTCATCCGAAGCTCTTTTTCCCATTTCAGCCACTCTTTCCCGTCAAAATAAAATTTGAGTGCCATGTAAAAGGCATAATCGTCGATCCAATATTTATTTTTCTTTAAGAAAGTATGATATTTTTTGTTTTTTTCATGCCTGCTCCTCTCAAAGGCTTTATGAAGTACCTGAAAGCGGTTTCGATACAGCTTTTCATAATCAATGTCCGAAGGATCCTCTCCCCAGTTGTATTTTTCAATTTCCTCAGTTTTTAAAAGACCTTCCTCCACCAGATACTCCAAATCAATAAAATACGGATTTCCCGCAAATGCAGAAAAAGACTGGTACGGGCTGTCCCCAAAGCTCGTGGGTCCCACCGGAAGCACCTGCCAGTATTTCTGCCCCGCACGGATCAACTGGTCAACAAAACGATACGCCTCGCGTCCCAAAGTCCCAATCCCGTACTTTGACGGAAGACTGCTGATCGGCATTAAAACGCCTGCTGCTCTTTCATTCATTATGTTCCTCACTCCTTTCGATACTGTTCCTTCTATCCTGCCTTATCAAATACGCAGTTTTTCAAATCATATCCCTCCACGCATCCCGCTCATGCCTGAAACCCGCGGCTCATTTCATCTCCTGATAATAATACCTCATTTAAAGAATTTTTACCATAGGTCAGTCCTGCATAAATTTTTTGCGTATGCTCCATCAACGGTTCCGAATTGTCCTTTTTTGCCACCCCGGAAAACGCATCCTTTAACTTTCCCATCACAAAACAGACCGTTTCATCATTCACAATTTTTTTGCGGAGCACAGAAAAAATAAGCTGCTCATATACATAGCGGTATAACCGCATCAAAGGCTCCGCAATCTCATAACGTTTATCTAGGCTCCCCATCAGCTCCTGTAAAAAGCCCTCTGCCTTTTTTTTTTTTTTAACCCCCTCTTCCGATGCGCCTTTTTTAAACGCCGTTCTTGCATCATCCAGGGAAAGCAAAAACAGCTCATAAATAATAACCACCAGTTCTCCCCTGTTCGCTTCCATAACTCTTGTCTGGTACTCCCTTTTCTGCTCCTGTGTCATAGACCTCCTCATTTCTGTGCTGCCATTGAGATTTTCACCAATCAGGCCGGAAACCTTTTATGCCCCAATGCCGGCACAACACAACAAGAAACCCGACGTGCTTTTCCAGCCTCCGATCACTGCCATTATATGACAACAGACCCTGAAAAAGCACGCCAGGTTTCGCCTTATTTTTATTATCTTAGCTCTGTAACAGGCTCATGACCTGCTGAGGTCTATTATTCGCCTGTGCCAGAATGGATGTTGCTGCCTGCGACAGCACATTTTCCTGTGTATATTCCGCCATTGCCTCTGCCATATCCGTATCCATGATCCTTGACATGGATCCTGTGGTACTTTCACTATTCACATCCAGACTGGATATTGTACTGTCCAGACGATTCTCATAAGCTCCCAGATTGGAACGATATGCAGAAACTGCCTGAATCGCATTATCAAATAATGTAATGGCATTGGATGCCCCCCGGTTGGAACAGAGATTCACAAAAGAACCACCATCTGCCTCCTTCAATTTCAATGTCTTGCAGGAAAGCTTTGCAAAATCCACGCTCAGATATTCAGATTCCTTTGTCCCAATCTGGAGTTTCATAGAACCGGTATCATAAACATTAAAAACAAACTCACCACTTGCACTATTTTCCAAAGCAAACGACATTTCAAAACCACTGTTATCATAAATGGTCACTGTACCGCCATTATAAAGGATTCCCTCATTTCCGGTAAACATGCCGCCGAAAGAATCCAACACAGCATCCTTTCCTTTTGCTGTCCGCAGATTCGTCTCTCCCTGATTCCGGTAAACAATCTGCTGGTTCGCACCTGCCGCACGGGTGGTCATCTTAATCTCCCCTTCTTGCGGCATACTGACATCAATGTCTAACTGTTCACACAGGCTCATGACCGTCTGGTAAATGGAATCATTTGTGTCCTCTTTTCCAATCTCGATAGTATTTCCGTTAATTTCTATGGAGCCTCTTGTTCCTGCTTCAAAAGTAAGAGTTGCCTCTGCCGGTTCGGGTGACGTTGCAACATTGAACTTATATTCCCCTGCCTTCACATTCTCTGATACACCAAGCACTTCCACACCCAACTGCTTACAAGTAACGACCCTGCTGCACTCCCCGCTTAAAATCTTCTTCCCATTAAAATCCGTTGTCTCAGCAATGCGGTCGATTTCCTCCATTAACTGGTCAACCTCCTGCTGGATTGCTTCCCGGTCGCCAATCACTAATGTATCATTTGCCGCCTGCACGCTCAATTCCCTGCAGCGCTGCAGCATATTTTCTATCTCCGCCAATGACCCTTCCGCAGTACGAAGGACAGAAATTCCATCATCCGCATTTCTGGAGGACTGGTCCAGTGCCCGAATCTGTGCCCTCATTTTATTCGATATCGTAAGACCTGCCGAATCATCCGCAGCTTTGTTGATTTTATATCCGGAGCTAAGACGCTGCAATGATGCAGCCACCCGGTTGTCTGCCCTTTTTAAATTTGCATTTGCCACCTGTGCAGCGATATTATGGTTTATTCTCATGAAATCCTCCTTCCAGTCTCCCATCCTGTAAATCCATTACATTCCAGAAGACTTCTCCACGTCTTTTCTTTCTATATGCTGCCGGTGTCCTGTTTTTTCCCCTGCAGCATCACATGGCGAACCAGAAGCTTTGCCAGCCGGTACAGCCCTCCTGTATCAGCATCTGCGCCATCCTCCTGTTTCCCTGCCCATTCATTTCCCAATTTGAAATCCATTCCATAAGAAATGTTTTTGACTGAAAATCCGGCATTCTCTATCTCAATTTTTAATTCTTCCTGTTCTCCCCTCAGTGCCTCAAAGCCCTGGCGTTCACTGCAGAGCACTAACCCCTTTACCTCCAGAACATTCTTCACTCTAAAATCCAGAGATAATCTGCCGAAAGTCCCGTCATCCATAGAGATCTGAACCCTCCCTGTTTCATCTGCACTACGGACAATTGTAAGATTTAATGACGTAACGGAATCCCCTGTACGAATAGGGATTTCATATCTTTCCGACTCCCGGAACGCAGCCCTTAGCCTTATGCCTCTGCCAAGCTGCCGGAGTTTTTGTAAATCTTCAAATGTTATATCGGCCGATTCATAAGATTTGGCAAGAACCTCCTCCATGATTTTTTCTGCCTGTTCACAGCTCCTTTCCAATTCTTCCGGTGAATCCACTGTTTCCGGAAGCTCATCAATCACTTCCTCTAACGCTTCCTCTGCCTGTTTATCTAAAATCCTTCTGCGCCTGTATATTTCTCCATAAATATTTTCCTGTCCGTCCAGCGTTTCCTTAGCCGCCAAAAGATGGTCCACCGTTTCCGGTATGGAAAGCTTTGCAAGAAGTTCCTCTGCGGCCTCTGTATGCTTTAGGCCATTTCTGATATCTTCTGCCAATGCTTCATAATACGCTTTCTTAATCTCCTGGTTTCCACCCGTTTTTTTCAACGCCTCCGCAAAATGTTCCACAGAATATCCCAACAGTTTCTTCAAGTCTCCATCTGTCATTTCCCTTAACTTTGACGGTAATATTTCCTTTGCCGCATCTTCAATGAGCGTTTCATAATATGCAGTCATCTGTTCTGCCATATCACGCTCCTGTGCAGAGCCTTCCTGCATAGAAGAACTGTTTTCTTCCGCATTTCCGGAAAAACCTTTCTCTATCTGCTCTGTAATGCTCCCCCCCGTATGTACTGCCTGCTTTACTCCTGAAACATCATCCACAGACAGATTCACACCGCCGCTCTTTTTTGTGCGCACCTGCGTCAAAAGATTTCCAAGCGTCATTTCCCTGCCGGAACCAATCAAAGCACCGATTGCTGCTCCGTCCGACTTTTCAATCTGGTGCAGAAGGCGGTAAATTCCAATATAGCCGCTTCTTTCTTCCTCTGAAATCTGTCCGTCCTTTTCCAACATCCAGAGGAATTTACTGTATCTTTCTTCCCCGGTGACATTTTTTTCTTCATTGATGGTTTTTAACTTTTCATTTAACTCATCTAACGGCGTTTCTAAAGGATTTTCCCCCCGCCTGATAAGCTCCAGCACAGTGACTGGCTTCATGCCGGAAAGCATCTGGTTGACTTTTGCATCAAAGACCTTTACTTCCCCAATGCTTTCCTCTGTGATTTCCATGCGGTTATACCCAAGAATCCGGACTGCCCTTTCATTCGCCTCCGTATCTTCAAGCCCCATGCTCTCCAAAAGGGACGGAATGCTCTCAAACGCTTTTTTCATGGAATCTCCCAGGTCCGCACGAACCTGCGTCTGCACCGTTTCATAAACGCCTGCCCATTCCCGTCTGGAAAAATGTTCACTGCCCACTGCAGCATGAAGTTCATTTACCGTAAGAAGCAGATGTTTTCTGACACTGCCTCCCAGCACCCCTGCAAAACCTTCTGCAATATCCCTTGTTTTTCCTAAAGTTTCCTGCAGCAGTTCAAATTCCCCATCTGTGACAGCATCTGCCCCCTGCAAAACATCCGTCCGCACTCCCAACTGCTTTTCCACAAATGTATTTTCCATCCGGCGGAGCTCGTTAATAACCTGCTCTAACGGCTCCGTCTCCACCTTTATTCCCTTTCTTATCATGGAAACAGCCGCTTCCATGGTCATTTTCTGACGTATTTCCTCCAGCTGGCGTTTCAATATAATCTGCTCTTTCGCCTGCAGCACCGGCTGACCTGTTACCTGCAGCACCGGCTGCTCTGCACGCCCTGTTTCTGCGGTATTCCGCTTTGTATGTTCCCCACGTTCCTCCCTCACTCTCTGAAAAAGCTCCAAATTTACAACAATTCCATTTTTCTTTTCCTTTACAAACGAAACACCCTGCGCACCATCATTTAAGACAGAGCCAGTGTTTCCGCCTTCTTTACTGCTGTTTTCCTGCTCCTCCAGATATTCCGAAACCAGAACAATATCGCCGTCTGTAATCTCTTCAAGCTGTCCTGTAAACCTCTGTGCCGAAAGAAACGCCTGGTCGTCAAGCAGTGCTTCTTTAGGGTCTTTTCCCACAGACATGGTAAATAAAAGCTGCGTTAAGACACGCGCAGGTGTCATTTCCCCTGCAATCCTCTCCAGACCTGAAAGCGTTTCCAAGGTATCCGGATTTACCGGAAGCTCATGCCCAAACAGCCACTTTGCATATTTCAGGTCTTTTTCCGTATCAAAGCCATTGTCCTCCAAAATCTTTTGGATTTGTCCCTGATACGCTTCAAAATCCTGGTTTTTTGGTGCTTTTGCGGAAACTGCCAGATATTTTCCCTGATACAGATTTTCCACCGTAGGCTCCAGATGATTTCCAATCACATATGCTTTTGACTGGTCCGTAAGCTCCAGTGCCTCCTCACTCATAGCAAGTGCACCGGAAAGCCTGCTTAAATTTTCCGGCGTTACCGCAAGCCCCGCCTCCTCCAAAGCCCCCCGAAGCTCTGCCTCTGATTTTAATTCGGCAAAACCCAGTGCCTCTCTTTCTTCCCTTTCCTCACGCATCCGGGCGCGAAGCTCTAAAGATTTTTCCTGATTTCTTTCATTATAAGCTTTTCTCTCTTTATTTTTTCTGACGGCATTTTCCACATATTCCCTGGTATTTTCTACCAAAGAATCCCCGTCTTCTTCCAGTGCTTCGCAATCTTCACCAGTCAGGACTGCCAGATCTTCATTTGCTTTTTGCTGCGCCCTTGAAACATCTGTATTTCCCTTATCCTTTTCCACCGTGCCATAACCGTTCATAATGCCGGCCCCGGCACCTTCCCCGCTTTGCGTAAATCTGTCCGTAATCCCCGAAACCTGCTGTGTAAGGGCTTTTCCCCTTTTCACCGCATCTAAAAACGGACTGCCGCCCGCAACCGCCTTTCCTGCATCCTGTTTTCTGTTTTCATATACAGATATTTCATTGATATTCATACGCTCCCGCCTCCATATCATCATTGCCGTAATCTTATCCTCACAGGCAGAACACGGCCGCCTGCGGGAGTTATCGTCTTATCCCCACAGGCAGAACACGGCCGCCTGCGGGAGTTACCGTCTTATATTTATTTCGGACAAACTGACGAATTCATTTAATTTTATCCGGTTTCCGCCCCGGTCCCGGACATAACCGTATGAAATGCAGCGCAAAGCCCTTCTATATGAAATGAACTTTTTTGAAAAATATACTTTCCACCTCGCCATTATTATGATAGAATTATGTAAGGACTATGAATTTTGTATTGGTTTATGGAGGCATTTATGAGAAATCAGAAGTACGCGAAGGAATTGGAACTTCTGCAGGAGGAGCTTGATACTGCAAATGAGCTTCTTCTGAAAGCAGAAAAAAATCGCGATGAATACAAAAACAAGTATTTTCAGTTTAAAGGAATCTTTCAAAAGCAGACGCATACTTTCTATCAGTATCAAAATCTGACAGACAGCAGCCGGGAAACGCTCCAGGGAATTTTTAAAGGAGAATCCTTTGAGGAATTTCTGGCGTGCGGTGTACAGCCCGGAAACATTGATGCATTATGGGAATTTTCCAGAAATGAAGCATTAAACGGGAATCAGGCAGATATGGCTATTTTAGGTGAATTGATACTGTATTTTGTTCACTTATATAATGGAACAAATGATTCACCGGTTCTTTCTTTTCTTTCCCCGAAAGTTGGAGAAGCATTTGACACTGACCAGCACATTCGTACCAGAGACAGCAAGCCCGCAGGCGTTATTTCAGAAATCCTGCTAAACGGTCTGACAAATGCCTATACAGGAGAAGTCATCAAAAAAGCCGTAGTTCGAATCAACTGACAAAATAAGCTTTTTACACAAAACGGCTTTACAGGATAAAAGCGGAAATCATTACATAAAGGAGCAGAAAAGGAAATGGAAAATAGTATGAAAATCGCAACAAAACAAGTAGATATGATTGCTATCAGCGAAGATTTATTTCATGATGTTGTAGAGAGACAGATTCCTGATTTAGTAGAAAAACAAAAGGACAATATTACCGATTTTTTTCATCAGGTAATGGATTAGATCAAAGAGCATACCAAAAAAACAGAATGGTTCTACATGGAAAACTGTGACCTGCTTTACCATAATGGTGTCGTTGGCCTTTTTCCGAACCCAAGACATTTTAAAATCGGCCATTGTTCTTTAAGCAAGCCTTATGATCCGAGCACTTTTCACAGCGAATTTGACCAGTACGATGGTTCTTTGATGACACTCAATGAATTCAAACGGGCGTTTGCCGGGAAATTTAACGAGATTTATGAATTTATGCCGAATGACCTTTTAGACGGATATTACACCATCATGGATTTCCACAAAGCCATTCAGGCAGATGGTGTTCGTACAAAACGCTGGAGCGGTTTTTCCAAAACAAACTCTTACCACATTCCCATTTACCGTCTGAACGGTATGGACAGCGAATCAATTTCTCCTGCAAAGACCATATACTACTGGCTGGACAATGAACTGATCCCAAGAGATTTTCCGCCTGCCCTTTTGAATACCTACAAGCATATTCTTTCCTTTTATCTGGAAAACGAAGACTGCTTTGAATTCAAAGGGGACCAGATTATCATCCGGGACGATATTATTCTGGATACTACAGAGAACGGAACTTCCTCTTTTTATAATGACAAAGCCTCCGAAAATTCATTTATTTATGATGCAGATAAAAAAACAACGCTTTTAGAGAATCTCTCTGACAGCACACTGGAAAAGATAGAATTACATCTGCTGAAATCCGATGAACGCAGGGCGGATTTTGACCAGTATGATGAAAACATCCTGATCGACCCGAACCGTGGCCATTGGGGACTCTGGCAGGAGGAGAACTGCACGCCGAAGTACATGGCAAAGCTGAAACATCCGCTCATTGCCAGAAATCCAGCCGCAGATGTCAATTATGACGGCATCATCGGAATCGACTTTGGTACAAAGAGCACTGTGGTCGTATATCAGGACAACAGGGACCGTATTATCCCTATGCGTATTGGTACCAGCCATTTTTCCAAAAAGGCAAATTTAAAGCAGTACGAAAACCCGACGGTTATGGAGCTTATCAACGTTAAACGTTTCATGGAGCTCTATCACCAGAAAGAAGGCCGTCCTGACACACGCTGGGAAGACTTGACCATCTCACACAGTGCGCAGAACAGTCTCATGAACAGCATCAGTTACGATTACTATACGTTTTTTAATGAGTTGAAACAATGGGCAGGGAACCAGAAAAAACAGATCCGCTTAAAAGATAAATCCGGGAACGATATCTCCCTGCCGCCGTTTGCCACTTTAAAAGATGGCGACTTTAATCCAATCGAGATATATGCATATTATATCGGACTTTGCATTAACAACATGAACAATGGCATCTTCATGAACTACCTGCTTTCTTTTCCGGTCACATTTGAGCATGCCATCTGTGAAAAAATTATTGACAGCTTTGACAGGGGATTCCGTAAATCCCTGCCGGATACCATTCTTCATAACGAAGAAATCATGAAGCATTTCCGCGTCATGAAAGGAACCTCAGAGCCGGCAGCTTATGCCATCTGTGCACTGGAATCTTATGGTTTCGACCTGGAAGGCGAGGAAGATGAAGTTTATTATGGTATTTTCGACTTTGGCGGTGGCACAACGGACTTTGATTTTGGCCACTGGCACATGCCGGAGGAGTCAGAAAGCCGAAGATACGATTATGTACTGGAATGTTATGGAAGTGGCGGTGACCAGTATCTGGGCGGGGAGAACCTGTTACAGCTCATGTCCTATGAGGTATTTCATGCCAACCAGGACAAGCTTTTAGCCGACAGGATCACATTTTCACTCCCACCGGAATGCCAGCCGTTCCCGGGAAGCGAATCCCTGATTACGGAATCACAGGAAGCAAAATTAAATATGCGCCAGCTCATGGAAAAACTTCGTCCTTTCTGGGAAAGAGAAGGGGATTACCAGACCCCGTACCAGAGCGGGAAGATCAAGCTGCCGCTTTTCACGCGCTCCGGTGAGCAGAAGTTAAATTACGAACTGGATATTGATATCCACTTTCTGGATCGCCTGCTGCACAAGCGCATTGAGCTTGGAATTGCAAACTTCTTTGAATGCCTGAAAACAACGTTCAAAGGAAAACTTGGAACAGATATCCACTGTGTCCATATTTTTCTGGCAGGAAACGGCAGCCGTTCTGAAATCCTGACAAATTTGTTTGAAACTTATATGATTACGTATTCCAATGAATTACGCCATACTGTTGATGAAAGTATTGGAACAAACTTTTTCAGGCTTCATCCGGCACTTGGCATGGCAGAAGAAATGGCGCAGAAGAAAAAAGCAGCACCAAAGGAGACGGCACCGTCCATTCCATCTTCCTCTTCAAAGCTTTCCGGAATTGAGGCAGCAAAATACTCCTCCATTCCAAATATGCCTGGGAACGGTTCTTCCGCCATTGAATCTCTGGCAAAAAGTGTTTCCGGCATTGGCGATATTGCACACAGCATGGACGATTCCGAAGACCACGAGGACGATATTGAACAGATTACAAAGCCAAATGGAAAGACCGGTGTGGCTTTCGGGCTCTTAGAGGGACGTCCGGGCGGAAGGATTAAAGTCATTATGCCGCTCAGCCAGAACCTGAACGAAGATAAATCTGATATCCGGTTCCGTTTTTACATTGGATACAAAAAGAAAAATAAATTCCAGATGATTTCTGACCCGAACCTGATTTATAATAAATGGATCTTCCTGTGCGATGCTTCCACAGAGGATTTTGCCATTTATTATACGCCGCGTTCCGAAGCAGCTACCGGAAAGATGAGCATCTTTGATGTTTACAAAAAGAACTGCAGGCTGAACAACAGCTACGAGGATGCTAGCATTTACTACCGCGCCGTTGCACCGGATACCATTGAATATGCAGTCATCCGCGGGGAAGAATTTGATTCAGAGAACTTCTTAGAGGGAATTGAAAGAATAGAATTAGATTATTAATCGAGCAGGAGGCAGGTCCGCTGCCTTCCTGGGGTGCAATAAGGGGCAGGAGATTTTCTCCTGCCCTTTGCTGTTACTCAAAACGCTTTTTTCTTTTCAGAACGCCTTTTTCTTTTCTTTAATTTTGTTTCTCCGTACCCTGGACCTTATTCCCATTATCATCATCAGCAAGCCTCTCCCCCTTCCATTGAAGCCTGTGAAGATTCCCCTTCTCTTCCAGCCCCCGGAACTGCTGCTGGCGCAACGCCTCATACAGGACAATGGCAACCGCATTTGACAAATTCAGGGAGCGGGTATCATCATACATCGGAATCCGGACTGCTGTTTTTTCATACTCCAGTAAAAGCTCCTCCGGAATCCCGGCACTTTCTTTCCCGAACATGATGTAATCCCCGTCCCGGTACTGCACATCTGCATATGTTTTTCTTGATTTTGTCGTCGCCATATACATTCTTCCGACAGCCTCCGGATTCTTTTCAAAAAAATCCGAAAGACATTCATAAACCGTTACATCTAACTTATCCCAGTAATCCAGTCCGGCACGTTTTAACATCTTATCCGTAATCTGGAACCCCAGCGGCTCAATCAGATGCAGCCTTGTATTTGTTGCCACACAGGTACGCCCGATATTTCCCGTATTTGGCGGCTTTTCCGGTTCTAAAAGTACAATATTGAACATCTTTTCCTTCTCCTTCCTTATTCTTTGGTATCGGGTTGTATATTCTGCATAATATTTTATACAAAATATACAACTTCTCCAAAACATAATCATAAATATCATTAAGAATATGTATATACCTTTGTTCCTCTTGGAATCTTTTTATAAATCCACTTTGCATGATTAATATCTAAACGAACGCACCCGTGAGAAAGATGCATTCCAAGCCGTCCGTCCTTTTTACGGAATGTCCCCTGATAATACAGTACGGAATGGAACAGATAATTTCCATGGAACTGCGTAAAATAATAACAGGTAAAACCCTTTCCAAAGCAGTATCCTCTGTTTCCTACGGCAAAAACCCCCTTTACGGTCGGGGAACTGCTTTTTCCAGGCGAGCATATGAAAGATTTTACAGGAACCCAATTCCCTTTAGAACCATGGAACACCATCACACGGCATGCAGATGTATCGACTGTAATAAAATACGATGTGGCACTTGTCATAGTCTGCGCCTTATTCCATGCCCTGTATAAGCTGTTCCCTGTAAAGATATCTTTCCCTTCCAAATTACACAGATGCCATGTTCCTCCCGCCTGTTTCCAATAATATTTCAGCAGCCCTTTTGCATCTGAGTAGTACCGCTTTTTTCCGATGAACGTCCAGCCGTTCAGCTTTGCTTTTCCGTCATGGCCAAAATAATAACTTTTTCCATCAATGACCATCATTTTTTCTTTTACTGCCCTGCCCGAAGCTTTAAAATAATAGTAGGAAGAATCCACTCTTTTTAATCCGGTATTTATTTTTCCATTTTTATGAAAATAATAAAACTCCTGATCAATTTTTTTCAGCCCTGATACCGGAACGCCGTTCTTCTTAAAATAATATTTTTCGCCATCTAGCTTCATCCAGCCGTTGGCACGCGCACCGCTCTCTTTAAAATAATACTTCACGCCATTTATTTTCTTCCACCCGGTCACTGCCTGACAGCGCGTTCCAAAATAATAGACTTTCCCCTTAATCTTTTTTAATCCCCGGAATGCTTTTCCTGTTGCTTTTGAAAAATAATATTTCGCACCGCCAACTTTTTTTAATCCTGTGGCCATTTTCCCGGTCTTGCCAAAATAGTAATAACTTCCCTCTATTTTTTTCAGCGCACCGACAACCATCTTCCCCTGTTCATAAAAATAGGTATTCCCATTCTCATCTTTCACAAAACCCTCTAAAACCGGTTCCGGACTCTCCGGTGCCTCTGAGGGTGATGCTGTATCCTCTGGTGTCTCTGTTGGTCCCGCTGTAACCTCCGGTGTCTCTGTTGGTCCCGCTGTATCCTGCGGCTGTTCTGCAGGTATTTCTGCCTTCCCCGGCTGCACAGTAGTTTCACCGGATAATATAGATGTTTCCACAACATCCACAGAAAGCGGAACCTTTTTTTCATCCGCAGACACAGGCTGCATTGCCAGCAAAGAGGTACAGCCTAAAAGCAGTGCTGTACCGGATATTTTTTTCAATAAATTCTCAAATCCCATAATAAGTTCCTTTCTTAACATATTTCCATATCCTGGCATTCAAAGCCCGCCGCTTTTGCAAACTTCCGCTTTTACAGATTATCTAATATTCAAAGGAAATGCGCCAAAGTACCGAAGGTACGATGACGCATCATCTTTCTTTAGACCACTTCTGAGCCGGCGCTCTCATACCAACACTCCCAAAGGATTTCAAAAATGACCTTTCTACAAACGGCTCACAAATTTGGAAATCCGGCTTAATGCCTCCTTTAAATCATCAATGGAATATGCATACGAAATCCTGATAAATCCCTCTCCGGAAGCACCAAAAGCAGTTCCCGGAACGACCGCGATTTTCTCCTCCTGTAAAAGCCTTACCGCAAACTCATCCGAAGTCATGCCGAACTTTTTAATGCACGGGAAAATATAAAATGCCCCAAACGGCTCCGCACATGGAAGCCCCATCTCTTTAAATGCCCGCATCAGGTAATTTCTTCGCTGGTTGTATGCCGTCCGCATCCGTTCCACATCCGCATCTCCGTTCCGCAGTGCTTCGACAGCGGCAAACTGGCTGTTCGTAGGCGCACACATGATTGCATACTGATGAATCTTTAAAATCTGCTCCAGAATCCTTTTCGGCGCACAAGCATATCCCAAACGCCAGCCTGTCATGGCATACGCCTTAGAAAACCCATTGATGAGAACTGTCCTCTCCTTCATTCCCGGAAAAGATGCAATCGACACATGATTTGTTCCATATGTAAGCTCAGCATAAATCTCATCCGACAGCACATAAAGATCCTTTTCAATAATCACATCCACAAGCTCCGCCAAATCCTCCTTTGCCATGACAGCACCTGTGGGATTATTCGGAAACGGAAGGACCAGGATTTTCGTCTTTTCCGTAATGTGCTCCAAAAGCTGCTCTTTTGTCAGCTTAAAATCATTTTCCTCTTTTAACTCAATAATCACAGGAACACCATCTGCCAGAACCACACATGGCTCATATGAAACATAAGACGGCTGTGGAATCAGCACCTCATCCCCGGCATCTAACATGGCGCGGAAAGCACCGTCAATCGCCTCGCTTCCACCCACCGTCACCATGATTTCATTCTCCGGTGAATAAGTAAGCCCAAACCTTCTGTTCAGGTAATTGGCAATCTCTATTTTCAAATCTTTCAGCCCTGCATTGGAGGTATAAAATGTCCTTCCCTGCTCTAAGGAATAAATTCCCTCCTCCCTGATATGCCAGGGCGTATCAAAATCCGGCTCACCCACTCCTAAAGAAATGGCATCCTTCATCTCGCTTACAATGTCAAAAAATTTACGTATACCAGACGGTTCAATTCCTTTGATTTTACTTGATAACGGATCTCTCATGGCGTAATCAACATCCTTTCTGAATCCCTTGTTTTCTTATCCATCACTAAACCATGCTCTTTATATTTCTTTAATACAAAATAAGTAGCAGTGCTGTTCACATATTCCAAAGTGGAAAGCTTTTCTGTCACAAACCTTGCAACCTCTTTCATGCTGCGTCCCTGTATAATGACCGTCAGATCAAAGCCGCCTGACATCAGATACAGGCTCTCCACCTCCTCAAAACGGTAAATGCGCTCCGCCACTTTGTTAAAGC
>CADBMP010000313.1 GCA_902795775.1 uncultured Lachnospiraceae bacterium
TGCTGCATAATTTCCATATGCGGGCGTGGATATGAAAAAAGTGGTGTCCCGAACGACACCACTTTTTACATATCTACGCGCCCTTCCAGGGCCCGGTATAAAGTCACTTCATCAATGTATTCCAAATCTCCTCCTGCAGGAACGCCGCTTGCAATCCTGCTCACGCGGATTCCCAAAGGTTTCACCAGCTTACTGATGTAAGCAGCCGTTGTATCTCCCTCCAGATTCTTATTTGTCGCCGCAATGACCTCATCGACCTCTCCCTGAAGCCGCACCATTAACTCACTTAACCGGATATCATTTGGTCCGATTCCCGCCATCGGTGAAATTGCTCCATGAAGCACATGGTAGACTCCGTCAAACTTGCCCGTCTTTTCATACGCTGCCAGATCCCTTGGATTTTCCACCACCATAATCAGTTTATGGTTTCTTTTCTGGTTTGCACAAATCGGACACAATTCCTGGTCGGTATAAGTACAGCATTCCTTGCAATAACGAACATTCTTTTTGGCACTCATCATGGCATCTGACAAAAGCTTTACTTTTTCCTCCGGCATATTTAAGATATAAAAGGCAAGCCTTTGTGCCGACTTCGGCCCGATTCCGGGCAGATGAGAAAGCTGCTCCACCAGATTTGTAATCTGTGAACTATAAAAATCCATTTTTTCTTCCCCTGTTCCTGCCAAGAACCATGGCAGGAAACATTCTTAATTATTTTAAAGTTTCTTTCGGCAGATTCCCTGTCCTGCTGCATTTTCCAGCTGTCAGCCACTAAAAAAGACCACCCAGTCCGCCAAGGCCTCCTGTCAGCTGGGTCATGACAGCAGCGTTTTCTTCTTCCATTTTTCTGAGAGCTTCATTTGTGGCCGCCATGATCAGGTCTTCAAGCATCTCAATATCATCCGGATCCACCACTTCCTCAGAAAGCTTTACTGCTACCACCTCTTTTTTCCCCGAAACGCGGACAGTCACTGCACCGCCGCCTGCCGTTGCTTCCCATTCCTTTTCTTCTAATTCCTTTGTTTTTTCCTCCATCTGCCTCTGCATTTTCTGCGCCTGCTTCATCAGATTATTCATGTTTCCAGGCATGGCACCACCCGGAAAACCACCTCTTTTTGCCATTTTTCTTTCCTCCAATTTTTATTTCTGCAAACAAATTTTTTATTTTAATCCTGAATTTCAACTCCCTCATAATTTATTATCTGCATAATATCCTCGGTCTGCCTGTCCTCCCGTTCCTCAACCACCCTCGTTTCAATGGAAATTTCCCTGCCTATGATATTCTCAACCACTGTCTTTAGATTCATGAGCTGCATCCCGTCATTCCTCTTAAAATAGGCTTCATCATTTTCGTTTATAAACTGCAGAACCAGAGCCCCTTCTTCCGAAACAAGCTTTTTGGCATACTCAAGCATAAGCTTTCCAGGAGCACCAAACGCCTGTAAAATTTCATTCCATCTGGAAATCGCCATTTTAATATCCTCCGGTATTGCCTTTGGAAGCTGCTTTTTCTGCTCCTTTACACCAGAGTCCGGAGCACAGGGGGAAGATACCGGGACGGCCCCATCTGCCCCTGCAGGCAGGGAAACTGCCACCGGTATGCCCTGCTCCAGTTTTCTTTCTATGGCACGTACCCTGGCATTTAATGTTTCCATGTCATTCTGACTTTTCATTTGCGGCCTGCAGAGCCTGACAATGGTGATTTCCACCATCACACGCTTTTCCGAGGCATACCTTAAATGATTGTAAAGCTCCGAAAGAACACGTATCATATATACCAGCTCATCCACATCCGTCCGGGCAGCCTCCGTCTTCATCTGCTCAAGCTGCTCCGCAGATACATCCAAAAGCTCTCCGCCCTGTTCCGATGCATTAAGGAGCATAAGACCTCTGAAATACCAGATAAGCTCACTGACGAACTGGCTGATATCACGCCCCTGCTCCATCATTTCATCAATAAGACGAATACATTCCTGTACATTTTCCTCCATAATAAACCGGAACATTTTGCTGTACACGACCGTATCAACAGCCCCTAACACCTCCAGCACCTTATCATAGGTGAGCTTTTCTCCCAGATAAAATGCAATGCACCGGTCCAGAAGACTTAACGCATCACGCATGGAGCCATCTGCTGTCCTTGCCACATACCGGAGTGCTTTTTCTTCAATCTCCACCTGTTCCCGCCCCGCAAGATCCCTCAGACGGTCCGCAATGGTATCAAGCGTAATCCGACGGAAATCGTACCGCTGGCATCTGGAATGAATCGTAATGGGAATCCGGTGCGGCTCTGTGGTCGCCAGAATAAAAATCACATAGGACGGCGGTTCCTCCAGGGTCTTTAAAAGAGCATTAAATGCACCGGCGGACAACATATGAACCTCATCAATAATATAAACCTTGTATTTCCCTTCTGCAGGAGAATACTGCAGTTCATCAATGATTTCACGTACATTTGCCACACCGGTATTAGAAGCCGCATCAATCTCTATCACATTTAAGGAAGTCCGCTGATTGATTTTTTTACAGCTTTCACATTCATTGCAAGGACTTCCCTCCACCGGATGAAGACAGTTCACTGCCTTTGCCAGAATCTTAGCCACAGTTGTTTTTCCGGTTCCCCTGGTTCCACAGAAAAGATACGCATGACTGATCCTTCCTGCCTTAATCTGGTTCCGCAGCGTTGTAACTATATGATCCTGCCCCTTTACCTCATCAAATTCATCCGGTCGGAATTTGCGGTATAATGCCTGATATGCCATTCCTGTCTCTCCTGCTGTTTATTTTCCTGTGACCATCCGGTATGCCCGCCTGCAGGTCATAACCGGTCGCAGGCGGCAATTTCCAAAAGACCTTTTTGCAAAAATATTAATCCCCGAAACAGATGCCAAGTCCCTTTGCTTCCCGGATAATGGTAGACTTTGGATCCACCATTTTCAGTTTTCCTGCCACCTCTTCCAACGGAACCGGTACAATTTCCCCATCCCGGAAACCTACCATATATCCATACTGCTCTTTAATGATAAGCCTTGCTGCGGCAGAACCTAAACGGCTGGAAATCACACGGTCATAAGGACAAGGCTCTCCGCCTCTCTGCGTATGGCCCGGAACTGTAATACGTACTTCCTGCCCGGTCCTCTGTGTAATCTCCTCCCCTAACTGGTACGAAATGGATGGATATGGATTTTTCTGTCTTTTTTTCTTTAATTCTTTTTTGGACAGTGCCGCATCCTCTTTCGAGATTGCACCCTCTGCCACCGCTAAGATTGAAAAGCTCTTTCCTTCCTGAGTACGTTTATCCAATGCCTTCACCACCGAATTGATGTCATATGGGATTTCAGGAAGCAGGATGATATCTGCCCCGCCTGCAATTCCGGCATGAAGTGTCAGCCAGCCGACCTTATGTCCCATCACCTCCACAATGAACACCCGTCCATGGGAAGCAGCTGTTGTGTGAATGCAGTCAATGGCATTCGTCGCTATATTCACTGCACTCTGGAACCCAAAGGTAATATCTGTTCCCCAGATATCATTATCAATCGTCTTAGGAAGCGTCACCACATGGCAGCCCTCCTCACGTAACAGGTTCGCTGTTTTATGTGTTCCGTTTCCTCCCAAAATCACCAGGCAGTCAAGACCCCATTCCTTATAATTGCCCTTCATTGCCTCCACCTTGTCTAACCCGTTTTCATCCGGAATCCTCATATTTTTAAACGGCTGTCTGGAGGTTCCGATAATTGTTCCACCAAGTGTCAGGATTCCTGAGAAATCCTTTGAGGAAAGCAGCTTATAATTCCCGTAAATCAACCCCTTATAGCCTTCTAAAATACCGTAAATCTCCACATCATCATATGCCTGGTAAAGCGTTTTTGCCACACCTCTCATGGTCGCATTCAAGCTCTGGCAGTCACCACCGCTTGTCAAAAAACCTATTCTTTTCATACCTTGCCTCCTTTTCCCGCCTGCCCTTTTTCCACAGGTTCTGCTGCATCATGTCCTGCTTTCCGGAAAGCACCGGCTGTTTTGTTCGCTTCTTTCTCTAAATCCTGCTCCCTTTCTTTCGTATAACCCCATTTTTTTTCAGTA
The DNA here is from genome assembly GCA_902795775.1 of uncultured Lachnospiraceae bacterium. Taxonomy (GTDB): domain Bacteria; phylum Bacillota; class Clostridia; order Lachnospirales; family Lachnospiraceae; genus Butyribacter. The sequence continues at coordinate 4,087 of CADBMP010000313.1, forward strand.
ACACACATCAGGATCACCGTTCCGGATATCACCACAAAAACAAATGTTCCGAACAGAATAAAGGTCATCATATGCTTTTTTCCTTTCCCTGATGGCGTTATTACTCTGCTTCCAGATGCCAGATATCCTTGTTATACTGACCAATCGTGCGGTCAGAGGAGAAGAAACCTGCCTTTCCAATATTGACGAGCATCTTCTTTGCCCATGCATCTTTATCTTCGTATGCAGCAAATACCTGCTCCTTTACGCGGATATAATCCTTGATATCCAAAAGGGTCATGAACCAGTCCTTTGTCACAATCTCCATATAAAGACGGATCAGGCACTTTTTATTTCCTACTGCAAACATCTCCTTGCTGATCAGGAAATCCACCAGCTTTGCAATCTCCGGCTCCTTATCATAAATGGCTTCAGAAGAATAATCCGATTTTCTGTAATGCTCAATGACGGAATCACTGGATTCACCAAAAATAAAAATATTATCATCGCCAACGAACTGATGGATTTCAACATTTGCCCCATCCTCTGTTCCAAGCGTCACAGCACCGTTTAACATAAATTTCATATTGCCGGTTCCGCTGGCTTCCTTGGAAGCAAGGGAAATCTGTTCGGAAATATCTGCTGCAGGAATCACTTTTTCTGCATATGTCACATTATAATTTTCCAACATCACCACCTGAAGGTACGGGCTCACGTCCGGATCCTTCTTTATGATTTCTGATAAGCATAAAACGGCGTGGATGATGTCCTTTGCAATGGTATAGGCAGGTGCCGCCTTTGCACCAAAGATCATGGTAATCGGTGTTTCCGGCTTATTTCCTTTTTTAATTTCCAAATATTTATAAATGATATACAGAACGTTCATCTGCTGTCTTTTGTATTCATGAAGACGCTTTACCTGTACATCGAAAATGGAATTTTCATTGATGGAAATTCCCTCTTTTTTCAAAAGATATTCCTTAAATTCCTTCTTTTTCGCCTGCTTGATCTCACGAAGTTTCAAAAAGTCTGCCGGATTATCCGAAACAGAAATCAGCTTTTCCAGCTCCTCTGCATTCTTTTTATACCCGTCTCCGATTTTTTCTGAAATAAATGCAGAAAGCTCATGGTTGCAATGCAAAAGCCAACGGCGGAATGTGATTCCATTCGTCTTGTTATTAAATTTATTCGGATAGATATCTTTAAAATGCTTTAATTCACTGTCCTCTAAAATCTGCGTATGAAGTGCTGCCACTCCGTTCACACTGTAACCAAAGTGAATATCAATATGTGCCATATGCACGTTCTGGTTTTCATCAATAATATATACTCTCGGATCCTGATATTTTTCCCTGACCTTTACATCCAGCATTTTAATGATTGGAATGAGCTGCGGTACCACGCGGTCCAAAAAGTACATCGGCCATGTTTCCAATGCTTCCGCCAGAATGGTATGGTTGGTATATGCACACATTTTTGATACAATGTCAATGGCTGTATTCATCTCTATGCCACGAAGCGTCAAAAGTCTTATGAGTTCAGGAATGACTAATGTTGGATGTGTATCATTGATCTGCACCACTGCATAATCCGGCAGATTATAAAGATCACTTCCTTTTTTTACTGCCTCATCTATGATCAGCTGTGCTGCATTGCTGACCATAAAATACTGCTGGTAAATCCGGAGAAGCCTGCCGTTGTCATCACTGTCATCCGGATACAGGAAAAGCGTGAGGTTCTTTGTGATATTTCCCTTATCGAAAGAAATTCCTCCTTGCTGGACAATGGAATCGTCCACCGTATCCAAATCAAATAATTTCAGCGTATTGCATTTGTTCCCATATCCTGTCACATCGATTTCATACATCACCGACTGCACTTTTTTCCCTGCAAGCAGCACAGGATAGCTGACATTTGTCCTGCGAAGCCAGTCTTTTCCGGTCATCCATGGATTCGGCATTTCTTTCTGGCAGTTCTTTTCAAATTCCTGCTTAAAAAGGCCAAGATGATAATTGAGCCCGATTCCATCTCCCGGTAATCCAAGCGTTGCAATAGAGTCCAGGAAACAGGCGGCAAGCCTTCCAAGTCCCCCATTTCCAAGGGATGGCTCATTTTCTATTTCCTCAATTTCTGCCATGGATTTTCCGTTTTTTTTCAAGGCATCTGCAACCTGGTCGTAA
>CADBMP010000314.1 GCA_902795775.1 uncultured Lachnospiraceae bacterium
ATTCAGAAACGAAGTAAGGTTTCTTTTGGTTCGAGGATACTTTTTTCTTTGGTCTTAGAGGTTCCTTTTCCTTTCCGGTATAGGAAAAATCATTGTATGCATAAATATCCTCTAAAAGCTCACTCTGTTCCAGATACCTTACACCGGTAGTCGGTCTGGTCGGATCCAGTTCATGCGCAAGCGCATTTGTCCTGGTGTAAAATTCATTGTTATCTAAAGATTCATTAATCCGTACACCCCAGAGGATGATGGACGGATGATTTCTGTTTTGGACGATCATATCCCGTACATTATCTACAGCGATATCCTGCCATCTTTTATTTCCAATGTGCTGCCAGCCCGGAATTTCCGTAAATACAAGAAGTCCCATTTCATCACAGGCATTCAGGAAGTGCTGCGATTGTGGATAATGTGAGGTCCGTACTGCATTTACGCCCAGTTCTTCCTTTAAAATGCGTGCGTCCTCTATCTGCATGGATTCCGGCATGGCGTATCCCATATATGGATAGGACTGGTGGCGGTTCAGCCCGCGTATTTTTCGTTTCCTTCCATTCAGATAAAACCCATCGGTACGAAACTCAATGTCACGAAATCCCAAAAGGGTCTGAAAGCTGTCCAGCTCAAATTCATTGACCAGAAAGGAAAGACGGAGCTCATAAAGATTTGGTGTGTCAATATCCCAGAGCTTCACATGCGGACATGTGACTTCTAAAAATTCTGTGCGTCTGCTTCTGCCATTCACATCTATCTCAGAAAGGATTTTCCAGTTTTGTTCTTCCTCCTCCGGAATGTCTGGAAGACTCTGTTTGATTTTTGCTGTGCGGTCAAAAATGGTATCTTTGAAATCTCTTCTTGGAAAATGTTTTCTTATTTCCGCCACAACTTTATATTTTTTGTTTGGCTTTGGGGCGGGAACGCCCAGTTCGGAATCCGTATCAAAAGTAAAATCAGGTTCCGCTGGTCCAAAATCAAAGGAAATTTGTGCAAGGAGCTTTGTGCCCTGCGTAGTGACAAATACGTTGTCGATAAATTCCTGTTCCCGGACTTCTAACCATACCTCGCGGTAAATGCCTCCATAGGTCATGTAGTCAATGACGTAGCCAAAGGGCGGCTGGTTCAGATTTTCTCTGGTATCCAACTTAACGGTGATTTCATTATCTTTCTTTAAGAGCCGGTCTGTCAGCTCAACGGAGAAGGAGGTATAGCCGCAGGAATGTCTGCCAATGCTCTCACCGTTTAAAAAAACCTCTGCTTCATGTGCAGCACCATCAAAGGTGAGGAAGATTCGTTTTCCCTCCCATTCCGGCTGCCATGCTAAGATTTTCTGATATCCGCAGATCATTTGGTAATCCTTATCATCACAATAATTCCAGTCCAATCGTTTTACATTATGTGGGATTCGTATGGTTCCGGCATTTTCAAAGCCCTGTTCATAATCCTCCACAAATTTCCAGTCATCGTTCCATGCGTATCTCATAGGATGCCTCCATCAAATTTCATGTTCATTTTTTTCATAAATGCGTCCAGGTTTTCCGGACATAAAATGCATCTTTGCTGTTACCGGAACAGCGAAGCCGTGAACAGTAACCCTTTGCTTTGGTGCATTAGATAAATGCGCCAAAGCATTTGGTGTTTCCTTATATAAATTTTTTACACAATAAAACCTGATTATACCTTTAAAACCAGCTCTTTTTTTTCGCCGTTCATTTCGTAAATGATTTTGGTCCTGCCATGACCACGGATCACTTTTTTAGGAAGGGTATGAAGCGTGCGCAGGCTTTCGCAGAACTTCTGTTTTTTGCTGTCATACATCCGTACATTATCTGAGGTAAAAAGGAGGCTTCCAAAAAGTCCGTTCACAATGGCAAGCTCCTGTTTCTGCTCCTGGGTCAGCTTTATATTTTCATCACGTAAGAGGTAGACATCCGGGTCGTTAAAAAATGCCCTTCCATCCAGTTGTCTGCGGTAGATGGCATTTCCGACCGCATTTTTTGTGGAAACACGTTCTCTGTGGAGCATGCGCATATATGGCTTGTCGTTCCAGTCCAGTCCCACATCACAGCCAATCCGGCAGTAGTCCACTTTTCCGAATGCAGCTCCTAAAGGAACCCCGCAGCCTAAAATCAGTTTTTCTCCCACCAGTTTCCGCAGAAAATCCATTGCCTCGCACATGCGCCGGCCTCTTGTTTTTTCCTTTGTTGGCTGGATACAGGCGGCATAAAGAAAATCGAGTTTTACAAGGTCAAAGCCCCAGACGTCCAATACCTGATGGAATACCTCGCTAAGATATTTTTTTACAGCAGGATTTTCTAAGTCAAGTGCATAAAAACCGCTCCAGTTTGCTCCGGCGCAGACCGGATTGCCGTTTTTGTCACGTTCCAGCCAGTCCGGATGCTCTTTAAAGCATTTTGAATTTGTTTCACACACGAACGGTGCCAGCCAGAGTCCCGCTTTCATGCCGGTCTGGTGGATTTTATCTGCAACCGGCTTCAGGCCGTTTGGAAATTTCAGGGAATCTACGGAGAGCCAGTCGCCCACATGGGTCTGGTATCCGTCATCAATCTGGAAAATATCCCAGTCCTGTTTTGTTTCCACAGCAGCAAAAAGATTATCAAGGATAATGGTTTCAGAAATATTTTGATAATGATTATACCAGCTTGTATAACCGGTCATTGGTCTTCCCTTTGGGCGGGAGATTTTCATTTTCCGGAAGTAAGCGTCAAAGACGGCATTTTCGGTTCCGTTTAAATTTGTAAGATGGAAAAGGGTCCATGCCTTGTTTACGTGAAGTCCCTGGCAGTCCTTTTCAATCTGCATCCTCTGTTTCCTGATATCATAGTAAAAGATGGTAAAGCCTTCTTTTTCGCTTAAAGAGCCTAAAAAGCGGTACTGCTCTCCCCAGCGGAAATAGCAGTAGGTAAATCCGTGAAATTGTCCGGACAGGGCCGGTTGTTTTGCAAAATCATAATCACCGTAAGGGCGCAGATGGTACTTTTCCACGATTGGTTTTGTCAGTGCTTTTAAAGTATGTTCTTTTTCGTGCGGAAGCTTTTCGTGGGAGTCGGTCCAGGATTGATATCCGTTCATAAAAATGCATTCCGGCCTTTTTTTATCTCCCAGGTATTCCCATGGAAAAGAAAGGCGTACCGATTCCATGACTAAGGAGTGGCGGGAGACGCCTTCGGGGGTGTCTTCCGGTGTTTTGGGGAGGAAACGGATGGTAAGGTCATTTCCATTTTCTTCCCATTTTACATTAAAGAGCGGATGGCTGCCATCCTGCCGGAATTCAGCAGTAAATGGTTTCCCGTCTGCCAGTCCCCTGATCTGTAAAATCATATTTTTCATAATGCAGATTCCTTCCTTCAAAATGTATATATAAGGCTGCTATGCGCAGTAAGCGACCTCATTTTCTGAATCGTAAAGTTTAGTTAATTTTATCATATATTGTTATTTTTTTCCAGTACAAACCTTGTTTCGGAGAGCGCAAAAATTGTATTCCATTTTTTGCAAGTATGTGTTATAATTAGTAAATAATGGCTAAAAAATCCGGAGGGAGGGATTGATATGAGTATTGGCGTATCGGGTTTAGGAAATGATTATATCAGTCAGATTGCCAGTGGTTCCCGTCTGGGACGTGCTGCAAATAATCCTGCAGGTACAGGGATTGTGGAAAAGATGGAGGCACAGAACAGAGGATACGACATGGGGCGGAGGAATGCAGAGGATGGCAAATCCGTTCTGAACATTGCAGATGGCGCACTTTCCAACATTACGGAACAGCTCCAACAGATGCGTGAGCTGGCTGTGAAGGCTTCAAATACGGCAGTTCTGTCTTCTGGTGACCGTTCTGCGATTCAGGAGCAGATTAAGCAGTTAAAGTATGGAATTTCAGATACTGCAAATTTCACGCAGTTCAATACAAAGAAGCTTTTGGATGGTTCCAACAGTGCCATGCATATTGCAACAGGCGCAGATGGTTCCGGGACAAAAATTAATACCGGAAATGCAACACTTCAGGCACTCGGCATTGATGATTTTGATGTAACGAAGGATTTTGATATTTCTACGATTGACAAGGCATTAGAAAAAGTAAATGGTGCCAGGGGACAGATAGGTGCACAGAGCAATTCACTGGATTATACCATTGGCTATAACACGCAGACCTCTTATAATCTGACAAAGGCACAGAGCGGCATGGAAGATACGGATATTGCAAAAGCAGTTTCAGAACAAAAGAAACAGGAGCTTTTACAGACGGTGCGGTTCATTATGCAGAAAAGAGAAGAAGAGGATATGCAGAGAAAGGCAAGTCTGCTGGTTTAAGGTTTACGTTGAAAGTTACCAGAATCTTCCGGCAGGACTGCACAAACCTCGAAAGGGGGCTGTGCATCTGCCGGAGACTTTCCCGAAGGGGTATGATGACCAGAAAGGAAGATGTGTTCTATGGATAAGGTGATTACAATTGGAAGGCAGTACGGCAGCGGCGGCAGGGAAATTGGTGAAAAGCTTGCAAAAAGATATGGAATTCCTTTTTATGACAATGAATTGATTACCCGCGCAGCAAAGGAAAGCGGTTTTGCGGAAGAGAGTTTCCAGAATGCAGAGGATAAAGCAACGAACAGCCTGCTGTATTCCCTGGCCATGGGAATCAATGTGTATGGAAATCAGGATTTTGGGTTTTCTGGTCTATCTTTGGACGACCGTATTTTTTTGGCACAGTCAAATGTAATCCGGAAGATTGCAGAGGAAGGTCCTTGTGTAATCGTGGGCAGATGTGCGGATTATGTGCTAAAGGAAAGAGAAGATGTAGTCAACATTTTTATTAGTGCCTCCATGGACTATCGTTTGAAACGGGCGATCGTACAGTATGGGCTGGAGGAGAAAAAAGCAGCAGGCATCATTTTGAAAAATGATAAACGGCGTGGGAATTATTATAATTATCACGTGGGAGAAAAATGGACGAATCTGAATAATTATGATTTGGTCGTGCGGAGCGACGTTATGGGGATTGACAATGCGGTAGAATGCATCTGCACGTATTTAGGAAAATGAAAAAGGATTGCTGTTTTGGCGGCGAAGAATATATGCAAAAGCCAAAAGAGCAGAGAAAAAACGAAAATTAAGGATCCGGCATGAAAGATTCTTGTATTATATTATAAAGTAAGATTGATACGAAACGAGGTGTCTTATGGATCAGAATATCGAAAAAATTAAAAATATTCTTGAGGAAAGCAAAAATATTGTTTTAGTAAGTGGAAGTGAGGTTACGAATGAAGCAGGCCTGAATGGGCTTCGGGCAGAACACATGGTATACGACATAGAAGAAAAGTATGGTTATTCCGGAGAGGAAATTGTCACCTCCCAGATTTATTCCAGACAGGTCGAGCTGTTCTTTGATTATTATAAAGAGGTAATCCTGAACAGGGATAAGCCTGTGGATACTACAATTTTTGATATTGCTGCAAAATTGGAGGAATATGGGAAATTAAAGAGTATTGTTACCAGGATGGTCTACGATTTTTATCAGGATGCAGGCTGTGAAAATGTGGTGAATCTGTATGGTTCTGTGGAGGAGAACCGCTGTCCGGCATGTGGAAAGGTATTTGGTTCCCGTTATATCAAAAAAGCAAAGGGGACTCCGAAGTGTGATGTATGTCAGGTAATCCTGCGCCCGGGTTTTACCTTTTTTGGAGAACTGGTGGACAATACCCGTCTGACGAAAGCTGCAGATGCCATAGAGAGTGCAGATGTGCTTCTGGTCCTGGGGATTCCTTTAAAGTCACAGGCATGGTATTCCATGCTCCGTTATTATGAAGGAAATAAACTGATCCTTATCAATACGGAGGAAAGAAACGGGGATGACCGCGCAAATTACTGTGCATACGGGGATATTGCTGAAATCTTAAAGGAAGTCACTGACTTTGAATATAAAGAGGAAGACCGTATTGCTGCGGAAAAAGCAAGAAAAGAAGCAAAAGAGAAAAAAGAAAAAGAGGCAAAGGCGGCAGCGGAAAAGAAGAAAGAGAAAGAAAAGAAAAAAGCAGGAGCAAAGAAAAAATGAGTAATGTGAGAACGAGATTTGCACCAAGTCCTACGGGAAGGATGCATGTTGGAAATTTAAGGACGGCATTGTATGAATATCTGATTGCCAGACATGAAGGCGGGACATTTGTGCTTCGTATCGAGGATACGGATCAGGAACGTTTTGTGCCGGAGGCACTGGATATCATTTATCATACATTAGAGCTTACCGGGCTGGAACATGATGAGGGACCGGATAAGGATGGGGGATATGGTCCTTATGTGCAGAGTGAGCGCATGAAGACCGGACTTTATCTGGAATATGCAAAAAAGCTGGTGGAGAAGGGAGAGGCGTATTATTGTTTTTGTACAAAAGAGCGTCTGGAATCCCTGCGTGCTTCCGACAAAACAGAGGATGGAAAGGAAATTGCAAAATATGACAAGCATTGTCTGCATCTTTCCAAAGAGGAAGTGGAGGCGAACCTTGCTGCAGGGATGCCGTATGTGATTCGGCAGAATAATCCGGCAGACGGGACAACGACTTTTCATGATGCAATTTATGGAGATATTACAGTAGAAAATGAAGAACTGGATGATATGATCCTGATTAAAACAGACGGTTATCCGACTTATAATTTTGCAAATGTAGTGGACGACCATTTACAGGAAATTACACATGTGGTTCGTGGAAATGAGTATCTTTCTTCCGCACCAAAGTACAACCGTTTATATGAAGCGTTTGGCTGGGAGGTTCCGGAGTATGTCCACTGTCCAATCATTACAGATGAGGAGCATAAAAAGCTTTCCAAAAGAAGCGGTCATTCTTCTGTGGAGGATCTTTTGGAGCAGGGCTTTTTGCCGGAGGCTGTGGTGAATTATGTGGCACTTTTAGGCTGGAGTCCGGGAGAGGACAGGGAAATATATTCCCTCAAGGAGCTGGAGGAGGTTTTTGATTATCATCACATCAATAAATCCCCGGCAGTCTTTGATATTACAAAGGCGAAGTGGATGAATGGCGAATACATTAAGGCAATGGAAATGGATCGTTATCTGGAGTATGCGCTTCCGGTTATCAAAGAGGTAGTAAAAAAGGATTATGACCTGAAGAAAATTGCGGAACTTGTGAAGACCCGTATCGAGGTCTTTCCGGATATCAAAGAGAAGATTGATTTCTTTGATGAGCTTCCGGAGTATGATGCGTCCATGTATACGCATAAGAAGATGAAGACGAACAGCGAAAATTCCCTGGAAGTGTTACGGGATATGCTGCCGATGTTTGAGGAGCTGTCTGATTTTTCCATTTCCGGGATTGAGGCACTTTGTAAAAAATATATTGAGGAGCATGAGCTGAAAAACGGGCGTGTTCTCTGGCCGCTGCGTACTGCAGTTTCCGGAAAGCAGATGACGCCTGGCGGTGCTTATGAGCTGATGGAGATTTTGGGAAAAGAGGAATCTGTAAAACGTATCCGGAAAGGCATTGAACTTTTGGAAACAGCTTTGCAGGATACTGTTTCCGGCTGAGGAGATTAGAAGGGATATTATATGCAGGAGTTGAATCGTGCACAAAAAGAAGCGGCCTCTCATTTTGAGGGGCCCATGCTTGTCCTGGCGGGACCGGGTTCCGGAAAAACGCGCGTGATCACAGAGAGGATTCATTATTTGATCCGGGAAAGAAACGTGGCTCCGGAGCATATTCTGGTCATTACGTTTACAAGAGCTGCGGCAGGTGAAATGAAAGAAAGATATCAAAGATTATATTCAAGAGAATCTAAAGGAACATCAGGAGTCTGGTTCGGAACATTTCATTCCATTTTTTTTATGATTTTGAAATATGCATATCATTATACTTCGGAAAACATTATTAAAGAAGATCTGAGACGGGATATTTTACGGCAGCTTCTGCAGAAGTCAGGACTGGAGCTGCAGGAAGAAGAAGAGTTTATTGATGATCTGGAAATGGAGATTGGGCGGGTAAAAACAAACAGGCTGGACCTGGCGCATTATTTTTCTCCGTTTTGTGCGGCAGATGTTTTTCGCGATATGTATGAAAAATATCAGAAAGAAATGGAAAAGAGAAGGCTGTTGGATTTTGATGATATTCTGGTGTATTGCTATGAGCTTTTATCTGCAAGACCGGATATTCTGGCAGGATGGCAGAAACAGTTTTCCTATATTCTGGTGGATGAGTTTCAGGATATTTCCATGATACAGTATGATGTGGTCAGGCTTTTGGCAGCATCGCACAATAATCTTTTTATTGTGGGGGATGATGACCAGTCCATTTACGGTTTCCGCGGAGCAAGGCCGGATATTATGAAACAGTTTCTGCGTGATTTTAAGACTGCAAAGAGCTGTTGTTTAAATGTGAATTATCGCTGTGCGTCTCCCATTGTAAAGGAAGCAGCAAAGGTGATTGAAAAGAATAAGAACCGGTTTTCAAAACAGATTGTTCCTTATGGGGAGGAGGAGCATTGGCGGGAGGAGTATTTGGCAGAGGGATCTGGAAAGCGGATATTTAAGGGGACAGAGGAGGCTGTTACCGTAGAGGAATTTGGCAGGGTATCGGATGAAGGAAATGCCATCCGAAAAAAAATTTTGGATTATCACAAAAAAGGAATTCCTTTTGGAGAGATGGCAGTGCTGTTCCGGACGAATCGTCAGGCGGGTTATTTAAGCTCAAAGTTGATTGAATATAATATTCCGTTCGTGATAAAAGAGGGAGTGCCGGATCTGTTCCAGCATTTTCTTGTGAAAGACGTGATGGCATATATACGTGTGGCAATGGGCAGCAGGGAGTGTAAGGATGTACTCCGGATCATCAACAAGCCAAAACGTTATGTACATAATAATGCGTTTACAGGAGCTTATGCGGATTTTGAAGAATTGAAAAAATTTTACGAGGATAAGGACTGGATGGTGGAACGGATTGAAAAGCTACAGTATGATTTAAGGATGCTTGGCAAAATGCGGCCGTTTGCTGCTGTGAATTTTATCAGGCGTGGAATCGGCTATGATGACTATGTGCGGGAGTATGCGGAGTATAAGGGAGTTCCGGCAGAGGATTTTTTGGATATTTTGGAGGAGCTTTTGGAGGAAGCAAAGGATTTTGAAAGTTATGAGGAGTGGTTCTGCCACATTCAAAAATACGAGGAGGAGCTAAAGGAGCAGGAAAAAAAGAAATACCGGAAGGAAGAAGCGGAGGACGCTGTGATGCTTCTTACCATGCATGGTGCAAAGGGACTGGAATATGAATGTGTGTTTATTCCTGATGTAAATGAAGGGGTGATTCCGCATGGAAAATCTGTTTTAGAGGCAGATTTAGAGGAGGAAAGGCGCATGTTCTATGTGGCGATGACGAGGGCGAAAAAACATCTTCACATTTCTTATTTAAAAGAGAGATATAATAAAGATGCAGATATTTCAAGATTTTTGGAGGATCTGCTTTAAGTGGTTTGGTTTTAAGTGGTTCTGCCCCGACTGGGATTTTTGTTTAATGAAAGGGCAGTTTTTTTGCTTATGTAAAAAGCATTGTCTTTATTGAACGTTGATGTGCACAGTGTAATAAATTCAGGTCTAAAAATTTTTTTGGTTCATATTTTATTATTGAGGAAGGTGTGGAAAATGGTAGCCGGCAATAAAATTGGAGGTATTTGCGGGGATGGTTTCTTTTTTATCGAATCTGATGATTCCTCTTATTGTGTTCCTGATTGTAGGATATGGACTGGTGAACCGGGTAAATATTTTTGATGCTTTTGTGAAGGGGGCGGCAGATGGCATCCGGGTGGTGTTTGGAGTTCTGCCGACGCTTATCGGGCTTTTGCTTGCCATTGGTCTTTTGCGTCAGTCTGGCTTTTTGGAGGCGGTTTCGGGGCTTTTAAAACCTTTGGCGGAAATGACAGGTTTTCCGGCCGCATTGCTTCCGCTTGCAATGATAAAGATGATTTCTTCTTCGGCAGCTACAGGACTTTTGACGGACATTTTTAAGGAATATGGGACGGATTCTTATACGGGTTATCTGGCGGGGCTTCTGATGTGTTGTTCGGAAACGATTTTTTATACGATTTCTGTTTATTTTATGGCGACGAAGGATGATAAGCACCATGCGGTGACGGAGGGAAGGTGGATGCTTCCCGGTGCGCTTTTATCGACGCTTGCCGGAACGGTGGTGAGTGTGGTGCTGGCAAAGATGATGTAGTGGTCATGCGGCAGGCTGTATCCGGTGCATAAACGAAATTTAAAGAAAACGAAAAAAAGGCTTGACAAGTGGCCGGGAATTTAGTAATATAGTGTTGTTCGTTATTGAATAGGGAATGCGGAAGTGCTGGAATTGGCAGACAGGCTAGACTAAGGATCTAGTGTTGGCAACGACGTGTGGGTTCAAGTCCCATCTTCCGCATAA